>JBJFGC010000034.1:0-5867 GCA_051892315.1 Eubacteriales bacterium | reverse complement strand
CTTTTTCCCCTCGAAATCCTTTTTCCCCTCGAAATCCTTTTTCCCCTCGAAATCCCTTCCAAATTGGAGTTATTCATATGATTCAAACAAATTTAATTGCGTGGTTTGTGCGCGCCGTACAGTTCGGCACCATCATCATGTTCGGCTCGATGGGTGAAATCCTGACCGAAAAGTCCGGAAACCTGAACCTCGGCGTCCCCGGGATCATGTATCTCGGCGCGTTTGCCGGCTTCGCGTCCGCTTATCTTTACGAAAACAACACCGCATCCCCCATCGGGTTTGTGTGCGTCCTTCTCGCGCTTCTTGCCGCGTTTGCCGCAGCTGCCCTCGGCGGACTGATTTACAGCTTCCTGACCATCACGCTGCGCGCGAACCAGAACGTGACCGGTCTCGCGCTCACGACGTTCGGCATGGGAGTGGCGAACTTCTTCGGCGCGTACCTCCTTCAGGGAGAGGTCTACACGGCCGCGCCCGTCTCCAATGCCGCGTTCACGACCAAGCTCCCCTTTCTCCCGACGCTTCCTGTGGTGGGAGAGGTGCTGTTCTCCTACGGCTTTCTGGCCTACGCCGCGATTCTGCTCGCGGTCGTTCTGCACTGGTTCCTGAACAAGACCCGCACCGGCCTGAACCTGCGCGCCGTCGGGGAAAACCCCGGTACCGCGGACGCGGCGGGCATCAACGTCGGAAAGTATAAGTATCTGGCCACCGTCCTCGGCGCGGGCATCTCCGGCATCGGCGGTCTGTACTACGTTCTCGACTACAACAACGGCATCTGGGCGACCACCGGCCAGATTGAAGCTCTCGGCTGGCTGGCCGTCGCGCTGGTCATCTTCACTACATGGCGTCCCCTCAACGCCATCTGGGGCGCATACCTTTTCGGCCTCCTCTACTGGCTCTACAACTTCCTCCCGAAGCTCCTCGGCATCACCAACGTCGAGCGCACCAGCAGTCTCTATCAGATGATCCCCTACGTTGTAACAATCCTCGTCCTCATCGTGGTCAGCACCCGCCGCAAGCGGGAATCCCAGCCGCCGGCCTCTCTCGGGCTTGCGTATTTCCGTGAGGAACGGTGAATGAATAAAGAATAAATAGGCTGGACGGGGAGCGTAACTACACCCACCCTCAAAAACTTTCAAAAAAAGGAATTGACAGGGTGCAGTGCAAATCCGTTGATAATTTGTACTGTACCTTGTTTTTTTCTTTTGATGCGGAGAGTTACTGCTCCACTCGTTCCACTCGTCCGGATACGTTGCAGAGGACTTCGTAACTGATGGTGCCTGCTGAGGAGGCCAGAGCTTCCGCCAGACCTCCGTCGTCACCTCCGAAGAGCGTCACTTCCTCGCCGACCCCAACCTCATGCTCGTGACCCGTGATGTCGACCATAAACTGATCCATGCAGATGCGCCCGACCGAGCGGTACCGCCGCCCGCCGATCTCCACCGGACAGCCGCAGTACGCGCGCTCGTATCCGTCCGCGTAGCCCGCCGCAATCACCGCCACGGTGCGTTCCCGCACCGCCGTGAACGTCCCGCCGTAGCTGATTTTGTCCCCCGCCGGAACCCGGTGAATGTGCGCAACCCGCGAGCAGAACCGCATCACCGGCCGCAGACCCGCCTGCACGGCTTCCTCCACCTTTCCCGACGGTGCGTAGCCGTAGAGAACGATGCCCGCCCGCACCGCGTCAAAATGCGCTTCCGGCAGGCCGAAAATGGCGGCGCTGTTGGCCGCGTGCCGCAGGCCGACGTTCACGCCCGCCGCCGTCAGCGCATCCACGGTCTTCCGGTAACGGTCGAGCTGAAGGGCAGTATAGCCCGTATCGCAGCCGGTGAGGTCGGTATCCGCGCAGGAAAAATGCGTGAAAATGCCGCCCAGACGGAGGTTCTCCATTCCGGCGACCGCGCGGATCTTCTCCACGGTGTCCGCGCGGCATTCGTCGTCGGTCGGAAAGCCGACGCGGTTCATGCCCGTGTCCAGCTTCACGTGGACGGTCAGAACCCGCCCGGACCCCTGCATCGCCCGGTCCAGAAGGACCGCGTTTTCGTACGACACGGCGGTACAGATGATTTCGTTTTCCGCCATTTCCCGTGCGTTTTCCGGCAGGATATGTCCAAGAATGAGAATCGCCGGCCGCCGCCCGTTTTCCTCCTCAAGCCGGCGCAGCACGACCGCCTCCTTCTCGGACGACACAGCAAAAAACGTGCATCCGGCGTCTCCCAGCGTTTTCGCCGCCAAAGCGATTCCGTGCCCATACGCGTCCGCCTTTACGACGGCAATCACCTGCGGCTGCGGTGTTCTGCCGCTCTGCCGCACCGCCTCACAAATGACCCGATAATTCCCGCTCAGCGCGTCCGTATCGATATAGGCAACGTTTTTTGACTTCATGGTTGTACTCCTGAGTTATATTTTTCCGGGGAAATTTTTTTAAACGGTCCCGTCCGCGCCATCCCCCCATCCTTTGACCCCCACCACACGTTCTCCGACTTCAACCTCGATGGGGAGGCCGGCAGAGTCGAGGGTAACGGAGCCGTCCGCGTACGTGATCATGGTACGGGAGCCGTCCGGGGACTTGGAGGGGGTTCCGCCTGCTGTACGTGCGAGCAGGTCGAAGAAAAGCGTCAGGCCGGACGCCGCGGACGGGGACAGCAGGACGGCCGTTTCCCCCACAGCGAGGGAGCAGATGCTGCCGTCGTAAGTCACGGACAGTCCGGTCAGCCGCTCCGGCGAGGTCACGCGCATCACAGTCGTCCCGCCGGTGCGCTCGCACGCGCAGACGATCGGCTCCGCGCCGTACGCGGGAAACTCCGCCGTATAGGACGCGTCCACGGAGGCAAAGTGCATCAGCCCCCCTTCGGCAGGCGGATTTCCCGCGCAGCCGGACAGCAGGACCGCCGACCATACGGCCCATATCCACGCAAAAAGAAGACAGACCGCGCGCCGGCGCGCGGTCCGGAAGATTTGCCGGTTCATCCTTTTCCTCCGGTTCTGTTTGGCTTTTGGCTCAATGTTTCACTCCAGTGTATGAGAAAAGGGCCGGAAATATGTTTTCTTTGCAGGACTGCGGGGAACCTTTCTCCATGGAAAAGGTTCCCCGCGAAGCTTTTTGGTTTTCTCAGTACCGCATGGTCGTCACGACGGTGGACTTCGAGTTATAGAATTTCATGATTTTGAGCATTTTGTTGACCGCTTCAAAATAAACAACCGTAGACTTTCCGTCCTTTTCGAGGCGCGCGAAGTAGCCGTCCGGAGTTTTTTTGCTTCCGCGGTAGTCGAGGATGCGGTCGGCCTTCTCCCACTGTTCGCGGTATTCGTCGGTCATCGGCGCGATGAGCGAGAACTCGCTGACGAGGTTTTCAAACACGGTTTCCTGCTTCTTCCGGCCGTAAATCTCCGAAATGCGCAGCTTCGCGTTGATAATCTCATAGCGGTGTTCCAGCGACACGTACCGCCACGTCAGGCCCACCACGATAAAGGTGAGCAGCGGCATAATTGCCCCGAGCGGCCAGATTTTGATTGGTCCGAACAGGAAAAACGCGGGAACACCAAGCCCGAAAAGCAGGTACAGGATGACAAAAAGAATCTTCTTATACAGATTCTTCCCTTCCGCCTTCTGTTCCACGGTATATTCCGCATAGTTTACAGAATCTTCCATAGATTTTCTCCTTCAATCTGCGGCCGTCCATCGTTCACGCCCGCGGTTTTTCCGTATTAGTTTACCACACCCCGGCGGAAATTTCAATAGCTTTCAGGGAATTTATGGGGGCGGAATGGAAGGATACGCATTTTCGCGGCTGACGGCACTCAATGGTCGTCCTCGCCGCCCTCTTCCCCGATGAATTCACGGACACCGACGTAGCGTGCGGCGCGTTCCTCCTCCACTTTATCGGAGAGGAGGGTGCGGACTTCACGGGAGCCCGGGATATGCAGGAGGTCAACTTCGGGAGCGGACTTATCGGCGGTACACAAATGGAGGGTACCGAGTCCGAAAAGACGTTCCCAGAACGAACGCTTCAGCGTCACGTCAAGGATACGGTAGAGACGAATCTCATCCTCGCTGGTATTGAGAAAACCGGTTTTGATAATCAGCCGGTCCTCCATCAGCGTATACACCGTAAAGGTCCACGGCAGTCCGAAAGCAATTCTCTTTCGTTCCCGCCAAAGATACCCGCCGCCTTTCATAAAATCCATACCTCCCTTATAAAATTCGATCTTCGATGATGCAAATGGATTGTTGGCTCTGCACGGCGCCCTGTCCGTGCCTTTGCCGGAAAGTTTTGAGGGTGGGGGTGCGGGGAGGGTATTTTTTTTGGAAAGTACCCTCTCCGCGAAACCTCCATGCCAGACCGTCAGTCCGCCAGACTTCCCATGGGGTCCCAGGGTTCAAGTTCAATTTTCGGCTCGGAGAGGAGATTGACCTTATCGCCGAGGTATTTTTTATGTACGACGGCCTGATAGACGTAGCGGTCGAACCAAGCATCGGAGGCCATATGGTAGCCGGCGTTTGCGCCGCCGTTGCCCCAGCTGTTTTCGATTTTCCAGCGGTTGGGACGTCCGTTTTCGTCGAGGTTGACGCCGGTGAGGCACATTGCGTGGTTCATCTGGCTGACGTGGTAGTTCAGCATATCCTCCTTGGACATGGAGACGTCGAGACCGGTGAGAGCCTCCTCGTCGAACTGATCGGAGTCCCAGCATGCCTTTGCGCCGTCGCCGTACTTGCCGCAGTCGCTGCCGAACCAGACGATTTCGCCCTTGCCGTCCTCGCCGTCGGTGAGCTGCTTCACGACGAGGGACTTGAATTCGTCCATATCGAGGTTGAGGTAGCAGACCTCGGAGCCGCCGATGACGTTGCCGAGGTAACGGACGGTATAAACCCGGTCGAACGGCTTATCCGCGGTAGGTGCGTGGATGATGCTGACGTAGTTGTCGAGGTAGTCGCCGAGGTAGGTTTCGTAGAACTTGAGGGGGGTCATATCGCGGAGAACGATGACCTTTCCGTCCTTATCCTTATATTCGAAGTCGAAGTCTTCCGGCGGAACGTCGTAGCATGCGCAGAGGAAGGAGTAGGTCTTCTCAAGCATTTCGGCGCGGAGTGCGGCGAGGTTTTCGGTATCGCCCGCAGCGGCGAGACGGCGCAGCTCCGGCGTTTTCGCGCGGAGGTAGTTATTGATGTGGCGGTTCAGGTTGCCGGTATTGGAGGACTGGAACGTCTCCGGATAGCAAGCCTTCGGGATAACGCCGTACTTCTTTACGATGTTGACAAACATATCCCACTGGCCGCCGTCATGCACGCCGGTTCCGACGATATGGTCGACCACGCGGGAGTTATACGGCTCGTCCGCGGTATCAACGATGCTGGCGATGTAGTAGTTGATTCTCTCAAACTTATCAAAAAATGCAAGGTACGACTGCGACAGCTCAAACGATTCTACGTTCAGCTTCTTTGCGATAATCTCGCGCAGGACGTTCGTTGCCGCAAACAGCCAGCACCGTCCGCTGGACATCTGGTTGGTTGCGCCCATGGTCTTGATATCATTCGAGAACATGAACTGGTTCGCCTTCGCCTTCTGTGTCCGGAACGCCATATCGTTCATATTCGTCTTCGAAAACACGCCCGTCAGTGCGCGTCTCACGGTGTCATGCTCGTAATACCGCTCATATCGGTCGATATCATAACACGTAATGGATACTGCTTTTTTCATATTTCTTCCTCCTTGAGGTTTTTTTTGCTTTTTCTTTTTTTGGTTGCTGGGCGTTTGTTCGCTGGGGCGCTGCCCCAGACCCCGCTTAGGAACCTTTTGAGGAAAGGTTCCTAAGAACCTCCAAACCTTTTCGGGTAGGGGGATGGGGATGGGTACGGTTTGTAGCCGTGG
>JBJFGC010000033.1:0-1570 GCA_051892315.1 Eubacteriales bacterium | reverse complement strand
GTACATAAAATAGGTGTGACCGGGAATCTGGACTTCCCAGCAGCCGTCGTTTGCAAAACGACGTGCTTCAATCGGATCATAGCCAAGGTCCGCCAGAGATGAAAGAATCAAATCTTCGTTGTATACCGCAAGAATTCCACCGCCGTAACGCATGACTTCTGCGACCCGCCGAAGAAGCGCATCGTCCGTGTTTTTCGATAAACGAACCGTAATGGGAAAATCGGAAATACCAAGCTCCTCAACAATATCGAGAACCAGATAGGTCACCTCGTTGACGACCTCCCGACCGTCTGCACTCACACCGCCCAGAACAATGTTCTGGTAATGCTGTGCGTCGCCGGAACCGACGGGCGTATCTTTCTGAATCCATTCGCAGCCCTTGATGAAAAAGTGTGCGAGAATTTCACGGGCTTCGTCGAGCGTGAGAACACCATTGGCAAGGTCAGCCTTGAGATACGGACCGAGCATTTCGTCAATTCGTCCGATTCCCGACCAGTTGCCGCACAGTCGGGTGAAGGCAAACGTGAACCACAAGCTCTGTACCGCCTCGTGGAAGGTGCGTGCCGGCTGAAACGGAACGCGCAGGAGCAGGTCCCGACATTTCGGATTTTTGACGGCGGCTTCGGCGAGATAACGGGAGTGCCAGAGCCGCATGTGGGAAATTGTCCGGCGCAGCCAGCGGTTGTACGGCCGGTCGCCGTACTGTGACAGTTCACGCTCCAGTCCGTTGATGCCGAGGGTCAGGACGCGGTCAAAGCCCAGCGTTACATGGCTGACCGATGAAAAAACCGCGTTCCCGTTCCGGAAGGCAGGGACAACGTGCCGGATGGCCGCGCCGAGTGTAGCTGAGCCTATGATGGATTCGCCCGGGAGAATGCGCAGCGGGCAATGGCGTACAATGGCATCAATACAGCACGAATACTGTTCGTATTCCTCCATTTGGTCAAAGTCGTATAGGTCGTCCACCGTAACGTATGGCGTTTTCATCGCCTCATCGCCATAGGCGCCGCGGAGACTTTCCATGGCGAACTGCCGGGTCGCCTCGCACAGCCGGACAGGGCGACGGAGTCCGGTACCGCAGTAAAATTCCATCCTTTCTCCTCCTCATTTGACGAAAAATTGGTCAAAACTGTTTTGCATACGTTATATATATTATACAGGATTTGGACGTGATGTTCAATATGTGCGCGTCATTTTTTGAAAGTTCCGAAAAAATTCCGAAAACTATGGAAAAAGACGGAACACTGTGCTAAAATAATGACGATCAAAAATCTCATCTGAATCAAGGAGAACACGTATGCCTTCCAATACTACTTTTCTTGCCGACAAGGGAAATACTAAATTTGTGGCGCACCGCGGCGTCAGCGGACTCGAATGCGAAAACACTGCGGCGGCGTTTATCGCAGCCGGAAACCGTACCTATTACGGTGTTGAAACCGACATTTACCACACGGCTGACCATCGTTATCTATGCAGCCACGACGCCCATACCGGACGTATCTGCGACGCCGATCTTGTGATCGAGCAGTCCACCTTCGACGACCTCCGCGCTCTCCGTCTTCGGGATAAG
>JBJFGC010000032.1:0-5951 GCA_051892315.1 Eubacteriales bacterium | reverse complement strand
GCTGCTGCTTGATATGCCCGAACCCCTGTCTGAGGCCATGGTTCAACGCCGCAGCGGCGAGACCGGAGCGGCCCTCGATATCCACGAGAAAGACACCGGCTATCTCAACCGCTGCCGGGCCGCCGCCCATTACGCGGCACAAAAGTGCGGCTGGACGGTCATCCGCTGCGCCGAGGAGGGAATGCGGGAACCGTTTCCGCGGGACGAAATTGCCGCACGCATCCGGACCGCCGTGGCGGATCTGCTTTGATTTTTTTCACTTTTCCGGAGAAAAATGAAAATTATCAAGGAAAATACAAGATTGTTTATGGATTGTTAATCGCTTTTCTGCTTAAGAATGGTATAATATTGCTTATAATAAGAAGAAAGCGGAAGCTCCGCTTTTTCCCTACAGCCTGGAGATGAAATCATGATTATCGAATTTTTAGCCGACGGGTTTGAGGAAATAGAAGCCCTCGCCCCTCTTGACATCCTTCGCCGCGCGGGTCTGGACATCCGTACCGTCGCCATTTCTGCGTCCGGCCGTACGGTCCCCGGCGCTCACGGCATTCCCATTACTGCGGATCTTACTGCCGACGAAGCTGTGCGCCTTGCCTCCTCCTCTCCTGTGGAGATGCTGATTCTCCCCGGCGGAATGCCCGGCGCCGCTCATCTGGACGCTTCCGAAACCGTGCAGTTTTTCCTCGACCGTGCGGTCGCGGAGGGGGCGTACGTTGCGTCCATCTGTGCCGCTCCGATGATTCCCGGTAAGCGCGGACTTCTTGCCGGACGGCGCGCGACCTGCTTCCCCGGCTTTGAAAAGTACCTCGAAGGCGCAAACGTGACCGGCGGGCGCGTGGAGGTCGACGGAACATGGATTACCGCCTGCGGAATGGGCGCGGCGGTCGAATTTGCCCTGACACTTACAGCTATCCTGAAAGGAGAAACGGCAGCGGACGCCATTGCCTCTGCCATACGTGCAAAATGATCAAAAAACAAAAAGACGACATTCGGGAAGAATACAAAGAAATCCGCCGTCAGATGTCCGCGGAGGAAAAACAGCGCCGAGATGCTGCCATCTGTGCCGCCGCCGAGGCCCTGGTCAGCTTCCGTTATGCCGAATACGTCCTTCTTTATGCCGCGACCGCGGACGAAATTGACGTTTCCGCCATCGCCGAAACCGCGTTTGCCAAGGGCAAAAAGGTTCTTTTTCCCCGCTGCGACAAAAAGACCCATACCATGAAATACCATGAGGTGACCTCCCTCGACGAGCTGAAGCCGGACGCCTACGGTCTGTGCGAGCCTCCGGAGGAAAATCCCGTGTACGATGCACAGCACGATACGGGAGGCGCGGTCTGCTTCGTCCCGGGGCTGGTCTACGATAAGGCGGGCTACCGCCTGGGCTACGGCAAGGGCTTCTATGACCGCTACCTCTCCGCGTTTTCCGGCTGTACCATCGGTGTGGTCTACTCCGATTACATCCTGAACGAGGTGCCGCGCGGACGCTTTGACGTCTCCGTGGATATCCTTCTGACCGAAAAGGGAGTTCGTGTCACCAGAGACCCGAAAAAGACACATCCCGGAAAGGCGTAATTTTGCCCGAACGAGTCAAACCAAGAGCGACGATGTTCACGCCGGTGCTGGTTCTCGTGGTGTTTCTCGCCATTCTCGCGGCGCGGTATCTCACGGCGGACACCCTCGGACTGAACGAAAATCCCTACCTCGCAGTCGTCGTGATTCAGCTTGTGACGTACGCCATTCCGTCGGTGTTTTACTACAAAATCCGGGGACGCGGCTTCGCTCCGAAGGTGCGTCTCCGTATGTTCCGGCCTGCGCATCTTCTGTATCTGCTCCACACGACGGTGTTTCTGATTTCCGGCGTCATGCTTCTCAGCATCCTGATGTACCGGGTGACACCGGACTCGTTTGCGACCGCCTCCACGGCGGATTACGCGTCGTTTGCGATGAATCAGCGGTTTTTCGACGGTGCGTATCTGGTTCTTGCCTTTGCTGTCCTGCCGGCGGCGACGGAGGAATTTTTGTTCCGCGGGATCGTTCTCGGGGAATACGAACGGTACGGCGCGTCGGTCGCAGCGGCGGCAAGCTCAATGATGTTTGCCATGTCGCATTTCAGCTTTGCGCGCTTTCCGGTGTACCTGTTTTCCGGTCTTGTGCTTGCCTGCGCTACATATGCCACACGGTCGGTGGTGGCGGCGGCGTTTATCCACGCGCTGAACAACGCGGCTGTCCTGCTGTGTGAGAAATATGTACTGAACATCGTGGACAAGCAGAATGTGAGTATGACGCTATTGCTGATTTTGCTGGGAGCGGCGGCGATTCTTTCGGCGATGCTGATGTGCTTTGAGGCGTCCGGACTGTACCGGGACATGGCGCAGGCGAACGTTCCCTCCGATTATGTCAACCATCCGGACCGCAAACGGAACCTGTTTGTGCGTCTCGGCGACGCGTTCCTTACCCCGACTTTTTTGCTGCTCGTTATTTTGTTCGTCGCAGCGACGATGTCGCAGCGATAGTCCGAACAAAAGAGAGGTGATTTTTACGGATTACTCCAACCATTCCGGTCGTCCGGATTCTTCCGGCCGTCCGGGTTTTCCCGGACAACCCAACGCCGCATCCGATGCCGCGCAGAACGCGCCGAACAGGAGCTCATCCGCGCCGGTAAGGCGTCCGAACGCTTCCGCTTCGCAGGTTCCGCGTACTCCGCAGGCTTCACAGGCTCCGCAGGTTCCGCAGGCTTCACAGGCTCCGCGCACTTCGAACGTTGCGCGCACTCCGAACGTTTCGCGTGCATCCCAGACGCCGGTCCGCCGTACGTCTTCCCCCGCGCCGGCTGTCCGTTCCCGCGCCCTGCCTTCCTCACGGGCGGCGGAGGACGACGGCCTGAGCCGCACCAAAATCACGAACCTTTCCGCGGTTTCGGCGAACGGGGAAAAAAATACCGTGAAACCAAAGGAAAAAAAGCCGGAGCCCCGTTACGCCGGCAGTGACGAGGGCGGCAACACCGTCGTGAGCGTGATCAAGGCGGTGGTCTATATTATATTTGTACTGGTGATTTCCGTTTTTCTGGCGATTACCGTGATTACCGTGGGAAACGATGTTTACGCCTTTGTGAAGTCGGACGAAGCGGTGGAGGTCACGATTCCCGAGTACGCGACGCTGGACGAGGTGGCGGATATTTTGTACAAGAACGACATCATCAAGTATCCGACCATTTTCAAGCTGTACGCGGTGGCGGAGGACGACAACGGGGAATTTCTCGCCGGAACGTATACCGTGACGCCAATGATGAATTACGACACGCTGCTGGGCGAATTTAAGGAAAAGCCGGTCAGCGGTACGCAGGAAATCATGATTCCCGAAGGCTATACGACGGACGAAATCATTGACCTGATGGTTTCCTACGGTATCGGAACGCGGGAAGGCTACGTGGACGTGATCCAGAACTACGATTTCGACTACTGGTTCATCGACGAACTGGAAACCAGCGGGCGGACGGGGAACCGTCTGTACCGGTTGGACGGGTATCTGTTCCCGGACACGTACGAATTCTATAAAAGTTCCAGCGAAGTGACGGTCATCAACAAGCTGCTGAAGCGGTTCAGCCAGATCTTTACGAAGGAGTACCGCGACCAGTGCGCGGCGCTGGGGTATTCCGTGGATGAGATGATTACGCTTGCGTCGATGATTGAAAAAGAGGCGGCGTCGCCGTCGGAATTCTTCCAGGTATCCTCGGTTTTTCATAACCGTCTGAACAATCCGTGGTCTTTCCCGCGGCTGGAGAGCGACGCGACGGTGCTGTACGTCATCGCGCACGAAAAAGGAGAGCGTCCGAAGACTGTGACGCCGGAGGACTTAAAGTACGACACGCCGTACAACACGTATCTGTACGACGGGCTCCCGCCGGGACCGATTGCAAACCCCAGTGCGAGCGCGATGCTGGCGGCCCTGTCTCCTGTATCGAGCGACTACTACTACTTCTACTATATGTCCAGCAAGGGCAGGACCGTTTACTCGTCCACGAAGGCCGAGCATGACGCCTACATTGCGCAGGATAAGCAGAGTACGCAGCAGACCACCGGCGACGTCCCGGAGGCAGCGCCGTAAGCGATGGAAAAAATTTGGGGAGAAACTTTTCAAGGAAAGTTTCTCCCTAATTTTCTGAGAAATTCGCGTGAGAACATTGCAGAAAAGCTGCTCGCCGCACCTGCCGCTGTCTATCTTTGGGTTTCTTCTCCGGCAAAGTAGAGTTTGTTGATTTCGGCGCCGAGGAGGAGGATGATCATGCAGAAGTAGAGCCACAGCATGATGAGGCAGATGGCGGTAAGGCTTCCATAAATGTAGGAAGCGTTTGGAAAGTGCATAATATAGAGGGAATAGAAATAGGAAAAGAGGATCCAGCCGACGGAGGAAAAGACGGCGCCGGGAAGGTGGGAAAAGAAACCGGAACGGACGCAGGAGCTGCGCCGGGCGGTGGAAGCATACATAATACCGAAGACGACGCATAGAAACAGAACGAAGAACGGCGTGCGGAGGCGGATGACGAGGTCCGAAATTTTGCCGATGCGAAACAGGCTGCTGAGAAAGTCCCCGAACAAAAGCAGGGCGACGACGGCGGTGATGAGCGCGATGAAGACGAGCGTGCTGAGCAGCGATTTCAGCCGGTGCCGGACGAACGCACGTGCGGACGAGGCGCGGTAGACGCGCTCCAGCCCGACGCGGATGGCGGCGATTCCTTTGGAGGCGCTCCACAGCGTCGTGACGGCGGAGAGGGAAAGCAGCGGCACGCTCGGCGGATTCTGCAGTTCAAGAAAAATGGTATCGATCAGGACGTCCATCTGTTCGGGAAAGGGGGAACTGTCGAAAAGGTCCGGAAGCCCCGCCGGAAGAAGGGAACCGAGGATGGAAATGAGCAGCGAAAGAAACGGCACGGCAGAAATAATCACAAAAAAGGAGGCCTGTGCCGCGTATACGGTAATGCCGTCGTCGGCAATCTGAAAAGCGATGCGCTGCAGGGACTGAAGCACCGCGCGCAGCCCGTAAACATGGGATTTCAAAAAAGCACCTCATAAAAGGATTTCGCTCTTATTATATGAAGCTATTGGCTATATTATAGAAAAACAGCGGGATATTGTCAAGTTTTATGGGAAGGAAGTTTGCTGCCGAAATGCATTTTTGAGGCACCGTCCGGACACCGCCTTCCCCGGCAAACAAGAAAAAAAGGAGAAAGGATCGAAATGCTGAAAATCGGATGTCATTTGTCAACAGAAGGAGGATATCGGGCGATGGGAGAGAGGATTGCTTCCATTGGAGGAGATACCTTCCAGTATTTTACGAAGAACCCGAGGGGCGGGAACCGGAGTTTCAAAAAGCCGGAGCCGGAGGACGTGGAGGCGCTGCACACGTTTTTGCTGGAGCACGGGATGACGATGCCGCTTGCCCACGCGCCGTATACCTATAACCCATGCTCTGCGAACGAGGAGGTGCGGCGGTATTCCACGGAATCCATGCACGACGAGCTTCTGTTTCTTGAGGCGCTGCCGGGCTCCCTGTATAACTTTCATCCCGGCTGCCACACCGGTCAGGGCGTGGAAACGGGGATGGATTTCATCGCTGGCCTTTTGAATCAGGTGCTGTGGGACGGAATGCGGACCACGGTGCTGCTTGAGACCATGGCGGGCAAGGGAACCGAAATCGGACGCTCCTTCGAGGAACTGCGCGGCATTATCGACCGTGTTGACGAGGGACTGCGCGGGTACGTGGGCGTCTGCTTTGATACCTGCCACGTCAGCGATGCCGGCTACGATCTCATCGGAAACCTCGACGGCGTTCTCTGCGAATTCGACCGTATCGTCGGAATCGACCGCCTCCGGGCGGTGCATCTCAACGATTCCATGAACCCGCCCGGCTCCCATAAGGATCGCCACGCCCGGATCGGAGAGGGCTTTCTCGGG
>JBJFGC010000031.1:0-5958 GCA_051892315.1 Eubacteriales bacterium | reverse complement strand
GGACGTTCTCCTTCACGCACTCATAGACGCGCTTCTCGGTGCTGCCGGAGAACGGGACATCGGTTTCCAGTTTCCTCCGAGCGACGAACAATATAAGGATATTGACAGCCGCTTTCTGCTGGAGAAGACGGTACGGATTCTGGAGAAAAAATTTCTTACCGTTGAATATGCGGATATGACCATCGTCGCACAGAAGCCGAAGCTGTCCCCTTATATTGAGGCAATGCGTACCTCCATTGCGGAAACGCTCGGCGTGGCGCGCGAACGGGTCAATGTGAAGGCGACAACGGAGGAAAACATGGGCTTTACCGGGCGCGGAGAAGGTATTGCGGCCCATGCTGTCTGCCTTTTGTCCGAATAGAAGAAAGCGGGACGTGAGGCTGAAACAGATGTGCGCCGGCATCGAATACCGGCGCACATAAAACGATGGGAACCCGCACCGCTTTCCAACGTCCCTGTTTGTTTACTTCCCTGGTTTGACTTCCCATCGGAAATCTGGTTCAGACGGAAGTTTTCCAAGCGGTGCCGGAAAGCCTCCGTCATCTACAGTTTATGCCGCCGCTTTCCGGCCGGTCAAACGGAAGGAGGAAGACGGCAGGGACGGAAAACAGACTTTCTGAATTCTCCGTATTGTTTTCCCGTCGACCGGGACAAAAGAAAACGAAAATTCTCCCGAAAAATTTTTACCATACAGAATGGAGTGCATCTCATGATGAACCTGAAAATTGCTCCCTCTCTCCTTGCTGCAGACTTTCTCCATTTGGAGAAAGAACTTCGGCGCGCGGAGACATCCGGCGCTGTGATGCTGCACTGTGACGTCATGGACGGTGTATATGTTCCTAACATCAGCTTCGGCTTTGATATTATTCGGCAAATCCATGCTGTGACCAACCTGCCGCTTGACGTACATATGATGACGGTGCGTGCCGGTGACTATATTGACACGCTTAAAAAAGCGGGAGCGTCTTCCGTCACGTTGCATTCCGATACCATGGAGCAGGAAGAGCTCATTGAAACCCTGAAAGCCATCAAATCGCTTGGCATGAACGCCGCGGTTTCCCTCCGGCCGAACTGCCCGGCGGCGGACATCTTCCCGTTTGTGCCGTACCTTGATATGGTTCTTGTCATGACCGTGGAGCCGGGCTTTGGAGGCCAGAAATTCCGTGCGGATATGATGCCGAAGGTGCGGGAAATCCGGAAGTATCTTGACGCCCATAATCCGGAATGTGACCTGCAGGTGGATGGCGGCGTGTCGGCCGCAACCATCGCGGAGTGTACCCGGGCGGGTGCGAACGTCTATGTTGTCGGAACCGCCGCGTTCCGGGCGGACGATATGACGGCCGCCGTGGGCGAGCTGCTCAAAACCGCACGCAGCGCATGCGAGGATTGATCGGAATTTTTCATTCTTAAAAAAAGGAGCGACGTATGATAAACGAAATTCAGGAACTGCTTACGAAGAAGGATTATATAGCGCTCCGAAGTACGCTCATTGAAATGCAGCCAGCCGACATCGCGGTACTTCTCGGGGAATTTCCGGCGGACGAAATTCCGATTCTGTTTCGCCTGCTGCCGAAGGAAATGGCGGCTGAATGTTTTGCCTTTCTCGACACCGATGTGCAGGAAACGCTGGTCGGTGAATTCAGCGACCGTGAGCTCTGGGATGTGATTTCCGGCCTTTTCGTGGACGATATGGTCGATATTATCGAAGAAATGCCCGCGAACGTGGTCAAGCGCATCATCAAAAATGCCCCCTATGAAAAGCGGGAGCAGGTGAACATGATCCTGCGCTATCCGAAAAACAGCGCCGGTACCATTATGACCACCGAGTTTGTCGAGCTGAAGGTTGGCATGACGCGGGATCAGGTGTTCCGGAACATCCGGGAATCGGGGGTAAAGAAGGAAACGGTGTACGACTGCTACGTCACAGACGCCAGCCGTCACCTCATCGGCGTCATTTCGGTCAAGGATCTCATTATGAGCGAGGATGAAGCCGCGACCGTCGGTGATCTGATGGAAACCGAGGTCATCACAGCCAATGTGCTGGAGGACCGGGAATCCGTGGTCGGTACCATGAAAAAATATGGCTTTGTCGCGCTTCCGGTCACAGACGGCGAAAACCGCCTGGTTGGGATTGTCACAAGCGATGACGCACTGACCGTTATTGAGGACGAAAACACGGAAGACATCGAAATTATGGCGGCGATTACGCCGTCTGAGAAAACCTATTTCAAAACCTCGGTTTTTGAAACATGGAAAAAACGAATCCCGTGGCTTCTGTTCCTTATGATTTCCTCCGTGTTTACCAGCAAAATTCTGCAGTATTTTGAAGGGCAGCTGACGGCCAACGGAGCCTTGATTGCCTTTATGCCGATGCTGATGGGGACGGCCGGCAATGCGGGTGGGCAGGTTTCCGTGACCATTATTCGTTCGCTTTCCATCGGAGAGGTCCGAATGAGCGATATTCTGAAGGTGATTTGGAAGGAATTCCGCGTGTCCATCTGCTGCGGCATCACGCTTGCCGTGGTGAATTTCTTCAAGATGCTTGCTGTGGATAACGTGACAATCGGGGTCGCGCTGACCGTTTCCGTTACCATCAGCCTGACTGTCGTTGTCGCCAAGCTCATCGGCGGCGTTCTCCCGATTGCCGCGAAGCGGGTCGGCTTTGACCCGGCGGTGATGGCCAGCCCGTTTATTACCACCATCTGCGATGCCGTATCGCTGCTGCTGTATTTCCGTGTCGCTGCCCTGGTTCTGGGGATTTAACGCTCGAATTTGAAAATATCCATGAATTTCTTGTCAAAATTCATAGAAAAATTCCGAAACCGTCCAAGGATTTCTATCGGATATAACTACTCAAAATTTTTCTTGAAATATTCAAAATTACGTAAATCTATGTTATAATATTAGTGAAGTCATGCTGCCGTCTTCGGATGGGCGGATACTGAAAATATAATATGATTAAGGGGTATTTTATGAGTGACAGCTTATACGGAGAGCTCTCCGTCATCGGAATGCGAGGTTGTGAAAAATTCGTTGACCAGGTGGACTACTATCTCCGTGAATGGCGCAGCCACGATGAAGACATCAGTTTTATCACGAATGCGGACTGCCCTCGTTTTGGCTCCGGAGAAGCGAAAGGCCTTCTGCATTCGACCATGCGGGGTCATGACGTTTACATCGTTTCCGACTGCTTCAATCATGGCGTGACGTACCGTATGTTCGGCAGGGATGTTCCGATGAGCCCGGATGACCATTTCCAGGATCTGAAGCGCGTCATCGCGGCCATCGCCGGCAAGGCAAGACGGATTACAGTCATTATGCCCATGCTTTACGAAGGCAGACAGCACAAACGTTCCTCAAGAGAATCGCTCGACTGTGCCATTGCGCTTCAGGAACTCGTGAATATGGGTGTATCCAACATCATTACCTTTGATGCGCATGACGCGCGCGTTTCCAACGCGATTCCGCTCACCGGCTTTGACAATGTGCGGCCGACCTACCAGATGCTCAAGGCGCTCATCCGCAACGTACCGGACATTTCGCTCTCGCATGATGAAATCATGATCATTTCTCCAGACGAGGGCGCGATCACCCGCGCGATGTACTATGCTTCCGTGATGGGAATTGAGCTTGGGATGTTCTACAAAAGACGGAACTATTCCGTTATCATCGACGGGAAAAACCCGATTGAAGCACATGAGTACCTCGGCAAGGATGTGCGCGGCAAGGACGTGATTGTCGTGGATGATATGATATCCTCCGGCGACTCTATCATCGATGTAGCCCGCCAGCTTAAGGACAAGGGGGCGCGGAGAATCTTCTTCTTTGTCACCTTCGGTCTGTTTACCAACGGCTTTGACGTTTTCGACAAAGCGTATGAGGAAGGGCTGTTTACCAAATGCTTCACGACCAACCTTATCTATCATCCGGAGGGACTGATGGAAAAGGAATGGTACGCGGAGGTCAATATGTGCAAGTACGTTGCCCTGATGGTGGATACTCTCAATCAGGACCGTTCCATCAGCACACTTTTAAACCCCGTCAAGAAAATCCATTACATCCTCGACGAACAGAACAAAAAAACACAGACACAGCAGAAGCTTCCCATCGAGGAGTAACGTTGAATTGGAGTAACTATGCAAATTTTTAAATATAAAACCTCGGAAAAAATCCGGGAAGCCATCGTTTCACTGGCTCCCGACGCCGGATTTACCACCGATGAAATCGCTGCGATGCTGGAGTATCCTCCGGATGCTTCGATGGGCGATGTGGCTTTCCCCTGTTTCCGGCTGTCGAAGCTTTTGCGGATGGCTCCTCCGAAAATTGCGGCGGCACTGGCAGAAAAAACGGCCGACTTTGACGCCGGTACTTCTCAGGCCGTTGGCGGTTATCTGAATTTCAGGATTTCGGACGCCTATCTGGCGGATCATGTCCTGCGGGAAATCGAAGAAAAAGGAGAACGCTACGGCGCCTCGGATGTCGGTCAGGGAAAGACGGTCGTCCTTGACTATGCTTCTCCCAACATCTGCAAACCGTTCCACATCGGACATCTCGGCACCACAGTGATCGGACATTCGCTGAAGCTGCTTCACGAATTTGTCGGTTATCACTGCGTTGGAGTCAACCACCTCGGCGACTGGGGAACCCAGTTCGGCAAGCAGATTGTCGCGTTCCGCCGGTGGGGGGACCGGGAAACTGTCGAGCGGGGCGGCATTGACGAACTGGTCAAGCTCTACGTCCGCTTCCACGAGGAGGCTGAACAGGATCCGTCGCTAGAGGACGAGGCAAGAGCGGAATTCCATAAGCTCGAGGAAGGCGACGAGGAAAATCTGGCTCTTTGGAAGTGGTTTGTCAGCGTATCTCTGGAGGAATATGAAAAGACCTTCCGGCAGCTCGGAATTGTTTTCGACTCCTATAAGGGCGAATCTTTCTATATTGATAAAATCCCCGCACTGGTGGAAAAGCTGCGCGAGCTGGGACTTTTGAAATTGGACGACGGTGCATCCCTTGTCGATTTGTCCGAATACAACATGCCCCCCTGCCTCATTCTGAAAAAGGATGGCTCCACCATTTATCCGGCGCGTGACATTGTGGCAGCCGTTTACCGTAAGGAAACTTACGATTTTGATAAGTGCATCTACGTCACCTCCTCGGCTCAGAGTCTGCATTTCGCGCAGTGGTTCAAGGTTATTGAGCTGATGGGCTATGACTGGGCGGACAAGCTCGTACATGTTCCGTACGGCACCGTATCCGTGGATGGCGCAAAGCTGGCGACCCGAACCGGAAACGTCGTGCTTCTCAAGGATCTGTTCCGGCAGTCCATTGAAAAAGTGGGCGAAATCATGGACGAAAAAAATCCCGACCTCGAAAACCGGGAGGAAGTAGCCACAGCGGTCGGCGTCGGCGCGATTGTCTTCAATTATTTATGTAACAATCGTATCAAGGACATCAACTTTACCCTGGAACAGGCCCTCAGCTTTGAGGGAAACACCGGCCCGTATGCGCAGTACACCTATGCGAGAACGTGCAGTATTCTTGAAAAAACGGAGAGCTCCGACGGGGAAGGGAAACTTACCCATGAAAGCGAGGCGGTACTGCTGAAAACGCTGGCCCGTTTCCCCGAGACCGTGAGCATCGCTCTGGAGCAATATGAACCTTCCGTGGTTACTCGCTACGTGATCGATGTATGCACCGCGTTCAATCGGTTTTACCGCGATTGTCCGATCCTTACTGCGGAGACGGACGAGCAGCGCCGGTTCCGTGTCCGGCTTACCCGGGCAGCGAAACAGGTTCTCGGAACCTCGCTCCATCTTATCTGCATGAAAACACCGGAAAAAATTTAATTATTAAAGAGGTCATAAAATGTCTGGACACAGCAAATGGAATAATATTAAGAACAAAAAAGCAAAGACCGACGCGCAGAAGGGAAAGATTTTCACCAGAATCGGTAAGGAAATC
>JBJFGC010000030.1:0-5959 GCA_051892315.1 Eubacteriales bacterium | reverse complement strand
TAGTTTACGCTCCGCGTAACTACTGCCCCACCTCAAAAACTTTCAAAAGAAGAACAGGAGCAGGATGTCGTGCAAATCAAACAAAAATTTGCACAAACGTTGTCAATTCCTCCATTTTAAAGTTTTTTGAAGGGGGGGCGGGGGAAAGCTTTTTTTCAAAAAAGTTTCCCCGCGGGTCCCATCCGCCTCACGTTACTCCACAATCTCGCTGACCTTGATGGACGCGCTGCCTTCTTCGATGGAACGGATCATGGCGTGGATGACGCGGGAGGCCTCGAGGCCTTCGCGGCCGCTGCCGTCGATTTCCTCGGGCTTTGCGCCCTCGTCGACCTGCTTGACGAAGAAGTGAATGCGGTCGCGGAAGGTGTCGTAGAAGCACTCGAAGCGGCCGTCGCCGTCAAAGACGGGGTTGGTGTAGACTTCCTTGACGTAGGAGTCGGCGGGATAGAGGATGGACTCACGCCACATATCCTCAAAGGTGAAGCGTCCCGCGGTGCCGGCGACCTCGCAGCGTTCCATGGGGTGACCGCGCTTGATGTCGTAGGACGAGGTCAGGTGTCCGACCGCGCCGCACGCGAACCGCATGGCCGTGGACTGCGTGGAATAGATGTCGCGTCCGGGCGCTTTCATCGCGTAGGTGGACACCTCCGTGATGGGGCCGCAGAAATACTGCATGATGTTGATGCTGTGGGGGTTCAGGGCCTTGAGGTGGTAGTACACCGAGTCCAGCGGCATGAATTTGCCGATCCACAGCGCCATGTTGCAGAACAGAAGGGAACCGATCCGGCCTTCGTCCTGCCATTTTTTCGCCTGACGCGCCGCCGGCGTGAAGCGATGGTTCATGTCAATGCCGTAGCAGAGGTGCTTCTTTTCCGCGGTTTCCACCATTTCCGTCGCGTGACGGAGGTTGTTCGAAATGGGTTTTTCCCCAAGAACGTGGCAGCCCGCTTCAAACGCCTCCATGGTGGGTTCGTAGTGGTCGCTGGAATATTCGTAACCGCCGGTCGTGATGCTGACGATGTCAGGCTTCATGGCCGCGAACATTTCCGATGCCTTGGTGAAGTACGGCACGCCGAATTTTTCTCCGGCAGCCTTCGCAAGCTCCGGAACACGGTCGCATACGGCAACCAGCTCCGCCCGGTCCGTTTCCGTGTAGGCGCGGGCGTGGCGGTGACCGATGTGACCCATTCCTACAACACAGGTTCTCTGCATGATGTTATTCTCCTTTTCCGAGTGCATCCATCAGACGCCGGGTGGGGTCGCAGGAATGCTCCCAGTACATGACGCCGTACAAACCGTTTTCCGCCGCGTACCGTGCCTTGGCGGCTACGCTTTCCTCGTCGTCATAGCTGATGAAGACCCGTTCGGTTTCATTGTATAAATATGCCGCACCGTTCTCCCGGTATGCGGTGTAGCCGTTTTTGTTGATGTAGTTTTCCACAAGATCCGCATAGCCCGGTCCCCAGAGACCGCTGGTTTTGTCCTCCGGATCGTCGCAGCGCTGCCCCAGACCGTGCGTACCGCCTTCCGGGATGTTCGTCCACTTGCGGGAGTAGAACGCCGCGCCGATGACGAGCTTTTCCCGCGGAACGCCCGCGTCGTGGAACAGCCGGACCATTTCATCCGCGGAAGGAGAGCCGTACAGGGCCGTATGATGCCCGGTCGGAACCCCCACGCCGCGCATGTCGTACGTCATCAGCGAAACGTAGTCCAGCACCGGCACGATTTCGGGAATCTCCACCGCGTTTATGTAATACTGCCCCGCGCCGGCGGCAATCGTCAGCATTTTGTGACCGTCGGGATAGGCCGCGTCCAGAGCCGAACGCAGCGACCGGAGCAGACGGGTGAAATTCTGCCGGTCGGAGGGGTCCGCGTCAATGCCGGCGGAATCGATGGTGGGGTATTCCCAGTCGAGGTCAATCCCGTCCAGCCCGTAGGTTTTCACCGCTTCCACGCAGGACGCCGTGAATTTTGCAATTCCGTCCGCGGTCCGCGCCATGATGGAAAAACCGCCCGCACCCCATCCGCCGATGGAGAGAAGAATCTTCAGATCCGGTTTGCGCGCGTGAAGCCGCGCGATTTCGGAAGCCGTTTCCGGACGGTCATACGAAAGGGCGGACTCCTTCACGTGACCGAACGCAATATTGATGATGTCCAGCACCGATAGGTCATGTTCATCCACCTGCGGAAGATACCGGTCCCAGACGTAAGCAGCTTTTTTCATAAAAGGATACCCCTTCCCTGATTCGATGGGACTTTCCAGAAACTCCTTCTTTCACATGAGTCCGACGGAGCCGGCCCCCACCTCAAAAACTTTCCAGAAATGAATGAGGAAGGCTTGGCGCAAATCCAACATAAAACCTGCACAAACCATGCTTTCTCATTTTTTAAAGTTTTTTGAAGGGGGTGCGGGGGAAAGCTTTTTTTCAAAAAAGTTTCCCCCGCGAATCCCATCGAACTCACTTTATTCTTCCACACCCATGTCCTTGAGCTTGGACTGGAGCTTCTTTGCAGCTTCGGGGTCGCCGATGTGGAGGGTGTTGTACGCTTCTTCGGAGGACTCAAACGGACGGCCGAAACCGCTCCAGTTGAGGTTGGTGTACATCGGGTTGGCGTGACCGACTTCGGCTTCCCGCTTTGCGATGTGCGCGAGCATACGGGCCTTGAGGAATTCGACCACTTCGGGTTCCTTATCGGCGAGGTTGTTGTATTCGGTCGGGTCGTCGATGAGGTTGTAGAGTTCTACCGGAGGCTTGAAGTGGAAGTCGGGTTCGAGCGCGACGATGAGCTTCCATTCGGGGGTTCTCCAGCCGTGCTTTCTCATCCAGGTTGCTTCGGTGATGTAGAATTCCGGTTCCTGACGAACGCCTTCTCCGGTGATGGCCTTGGTCATGTCACGGCCGTCGAACTTGATGCCGCAGTCGATGCCGGCGAGGGAGAGGATGGTCGGGAGAACGTCCTTGGTCTGGGTGATGTCGTCCACGTGGCCTTCGTAGCCGAACTTCGGGTACTTGAATGCGAACGGTACGTTCAGCACGTTGTCGTAAATGGAGTGGTGGTCGAAGTAGCAGTCGTGGTCGTAGAGGGTTTCACCGTGGTCGGAGGTGAAGACAACGATGGTGTCTTCTTCGAGGCCGAGTTCCTTCAGCTTTTCAAGGATCTGGTTGATGCAGAGGTCCATGTAAGCGACGGAAGCGTCGTACTGCGCGATGATGTATTCAGCATCGGTGCAGCCTTCCGGGAACCAGGAGAGGAAGTAGTCACGGAAGGGCTTGAATTCGTAAACGGGCTTGAGGGACTTATTGTTCGGGTCGAATTCGTCGCCCTGGTAGAACATACGGGTGAAGGGTTCCTTGGTGTAGTAAGGAGAGTGGGGATCCATGTGACGCATGAACAGGAGCCACGGCTGGTCCTGCTTTGCGAGACGTTCCAGCTCGGGGATGGCAACCTTGTTCATTTCCTCCGCCTTGTCCGCGTTCCAGTCGGGATAGGTGATGTACTTGTCGCAGCCTCTGCAGGAGTGACCGCCGATGTACGTGGAGGTATAGCCGTAGTCGCGGAGGATTTCGGGCATGGTGCGGACCGCTTCGGTCAGGCCGCCTTCATGACGGAGCGCGACGCAGTCGGTGGAGAAGCAGTCCATACCGGTGACCATGGAGGCGTAGCCCGGCGTGGTCGGGATGGAGGGGCTGTACATTTTATCAAACACGATGCCGCCGTCTTCGATGTAGTGATCGATGTGCGGGGTGGTGAGGCGCTTGTAGCCGTAGAGCGACATATGGTCGCTGCGGAGGCTGTCAATACCGAAGAACAGAATGTTCGGTCTCTTGGACATAATAGATACTCCTTATGTTTTTATATGGGATCGATGGGGAAGGAGCTTTTGGAAAAAGTCCCTTCCCCCAAAAACTTCATTTCCGAAAACCTTATCTCGCGCCGAGCTGCTTCAGGATTGCGTTCATGTAGCCGTAGCTTTCCGCAGCGATTCTGGTTGCGTCCGTGATGGACTGGTCGGGACCGATGACTTCGAGGTCGACCGCGCCGTCGTAGTTCTGGTCCACCATGGCCTTGAAGTAGCCGTAGAGGTCAATGTCGCCGCGTCCGCATGCCTGATTGGTCGGGTCTCCCGGGGAGGGGCCGTCGCCCTTGCAGTCACGGATGTGGATGTGCTTCATCTTAGAGAGAACGGCCGGAAGAGCAACGGCCGGATTTTCGCCTGCGCGATGGATGTGAGAGGGGTCCATGTCCACGCCGAACGCAGGAGAAGTAACGGCTTCCATCATGCGCAGCGTTGTGGGGGTGGAGTAAACGGCCGCGCCGACGTGCGCCTTGACGCAGAGGGTGATGCCGTACTTTTCCGCGTCTTCCGCGAGAATCTGAATGGTTTCGAGGGACTGCTTGAGGGTCTCTTCATTGTTCATCTGACCGCCGGGGCCGATGTTGACGATCGGAATCCCGATTTCCGCACATGCTTCAAAAGCGGTGTTGAGGCGTTCGCGGTCCTGGGAAGCGACTTCGGTTGCGAGGAAGGGCAGGCCCAGCTCGTCGCGGATGGCGATGAGCTCCGCCTTGTCGTTCTTCCAGTTGGCGAGGTTGAGGTGCTCGCACATGCCGCCGATGGCGGAAATTTCCACGCCGTCGTAGCCGCATTTCTTGATTGCCTCGGCTGCTTCACGGAACGATACCGTCTTGAAAAGCACCGAGTTGACACCGAGTTTAATCATGGTGATTTCTCCTTTTGTATGTGGATTGAAAATAACGAAAATAAATGTAGGAAACCGAACGTTTGCAGCAGACTTTTTTGCGGGGCTGCCGGGGGTCAGAGCGCGGCTCCCGGTGCGCCGTTTGCCAAAAAATCGCTTAATTGATCCGGTTGATGATGGTATGGAGCGCGTCCTCGTAGAAGCCTTCCGCGCGGGCTTTGATCTCGCGGCAGTTGTCGCGGTTGCAGTATTCGAGGATGAAGGGCTTGCGGTCGGCGTAGCGGATGTAGCATTCCATAAACTTGACCCAGTCGATGTCGCCGTCGCCGACGTTGACGCCGTAGGTGGCGTTCATTTTGCGGTCCTTGCCGTGGAGGTAGGAGATATCGTACCGGAGGTAATGGAACATTCCCTCTTCGTCGGAATTGGCGAGGAAGTTGGCGGGGTCGAGCATGGACCCGAGCCGGACGCCGGACTCATGTTCCAGCTCCTCGATGAGGTTTTTGAGCCGTCTGGGAGAGGGGATGATATCGAGAACGCAGGCCTCGAGGCAGAGGTGGACGCCGACCTTTTCGGCTTCTATGCAGATGGTACGCAGGGTTTCCTTGAGGTTCTGGTAGTCGGACTCATAAGTATCGGCGTTGATACCGCGCCGTCCGGGCGTAAAGCCGCATTCGCTGGCGATGTAGGGGATGCCGGCTTCGGCGGCGAACTCAATGTACCGTTTCGCGTAGTCGATGACGGCGGCACGTGTGCTTTCGTCGGGACTGCGCAGGTCGGTGAACATGCCGAGCGAGGTCACGTCTACGCCGCGTCCGCGAAACTCGTCGGCGGCGGATCGGACACGCGCAGGTGTAATGTCGTCCAGCGGGCCGATGCCGTTATACGTCCAGCCGCCAAGGTCGGAATGTATAAAGCACAGCTCCGTGCAGCGGAATCCACCGGCTGCCATTTCGCGCGCGGTGTCGGAAATCGTCAATCCGCCAAACGCACGTGATGTTACTCCGATGTTAAACATAAAAATGCTCCTTTCGTTCTTATTAAAACTGGCGATACAAGTCGCTTTACCTTATCTATTCTCATTATAATATGCCGAAAATAAATAATCAAGAGCATTTTTGAATTTTTATGTGCGTTTTTTTTATCTTCCGTGGTTTAGTGAGGAAATAGTCAAAAAGATTTATTTCTCGTTATAGGAGGGTGTACTGGGGCTCTGCCCCAGACCCCGCTTAGGGACCTTTTGAGGAAAGGTCCCT
>JBJFGC010000029.1:0-1577 GCA_051892315.1 Eubacteriales bacterium | reverse complement strand
AAGGCAGAAGTCTGCAAAACTTTTATTCCCCGGTCCGATTCCGGGTGGCGCCTTGCAAACAGGTACACAATGTGTGCCTGTTTTTTTCGTCTGAGAAAATTAAATCCGCATTAAAATTTTCGTTCCCCCATTGATAAACGCATTGCACCATGGTAAAATAGAATCATCCATATGAAAGGCGGGCTTTGTCTATGAAAAAAGCATCCCGTACCGGCGCAATTGTCGCTTACCTAATCGCTGTGCTTCTCTTGATCGGCGTCGTTTATTACGTCACCCTGCCGCCGCTTTCCATCTATTCCGGCGCGTTCTGGACGTTTTTCTTCTTCCTCGACGCGGTCGTCTTCGTCTCCTGTCTCGTCATCGGCGCACTCTCCGGCCGTATGTTCGGCAGCTTCATGCGCTATCCTTCCGGTCAAGTCGATTTTAAATCCGGAACCCTGAAAAAGATCCGTTTCGTCAAAGGACAAGTTGTGGTGACCCTTGCTGTGATTGCCTTCCTCATCGTCGGCTCCCTCTTCTCCTCCGAAATTTTCCGGGCCAAAACCTACAGCTCCCTCATCACGGTCGAAACGGGTGACTTTTCCACCGATATCGCGGAAACGGAGTACGTCTCCGATATTGCTCTGATGGACTCTGCTTCCGCCCGCATCATCGGCGCGCGTACCCTCGGCACACTTTCCGACCTTGTTTCCCAGTACAACGTCGCGGGGTCCTACACCCAGATTGCCATGCTGGATGCCGGCGGAACCGCTTCCCCTTATAAGGTCGCACCGCTCGAATACGCCTCCTTCTTCAAGTGGCTGACCAACAGCAAGTCGGGCATCCCGGGCTACGTCAAGGTCGACCCCGTCCGCTTCGATGCGGAGTTCGTCCGCCTTGAAGACGAATACATCCGCTATTCCCCCTCCGCTTACTTCGGAAAAGACCTCATGCGTACCCTCCGCTTCGCTTACCCCACCGCCATTTTTGGCTCCGTTTACTTTGAAGTGGACGACGACGGCCATCCTTACTGGATTGCGTCCGTCGTAAAGCCGAACGCCGGCCTGTTCGGCGCGTTCGACGTGGAGTCCGTTGTCACTCTCGACGCCTGCACGGGCGAAACCGCGCAGTACGCGCCCGCTGAGGCTCCCGAATGGGTGGACATCGTCTATTCCGGCGACCTCATCTGCCGGAAGTACGACTGGTACGGTATGCTCCGCGGCGGCTACATCAACTCTGCCTTCGCGCAGGCGGACTGCGTGGTCACGACCGACGACTTCGGCTATAAAATCATCGGCAACGATGTCTACATCTTTACCGGCGTTACCTCCACCTCCAACGACGAGGCCAACATTGGCTTCATCCTTGCCAACTCCCGCACCGGCACATACAAATACTATGCCGTTCCGGGCGCCGAGGAATACAGCGCAATGTCCGCCGCTGAAGGCTCCGTTCAGCAGTACGGTTACCGCGCCTCCTTCCCGTCCCTCATCAACGTCGGCGGAGAAGCGACCTACATCATGGTTCTTAAGGATGCCTCCGGTATTGTCAAGATGTATTCGATGGTCAACGTGCGCAACTACAACATTGTCGTGACC
>JBJFGC010000028.1:0-1582 GCA_051892315.1 Eubacteriales bacterium | reverse complement strand
GTTACAACCATTACAAAGTCGCGGCAGTGATCGATGGAGTCAGCCGCAGTCCCCTCATCACCGCGCGGACGGACGAAAACGGGGAACTGATCCTTACCGTCTCCGAACCGATGTACCTTTACCGCGCCGAATATTATTCCGGAGCGTACGCGGTGATCAATGCCGGTGTCGGAAGCTGTACAACAAGACGTTATCTGGAACAGTTCTATCACGATTCCGTCCAGCTGTTCAATCCGTGCTGTATCATCGCAGAGGCGCACAGCATTAACGACTGGCTGAATCACATTCCGCCGGAGGAAGCAAAAGCAAATTTAGTCCGGATTCTCACGGGATGCCCGAACGCTGTTCCGATTCTTGTGACCGTAGCGCCGATTGCCGGTGAGACCGCTCAGCCGTTCAGCGACATTGACTATGAGGAATACATCGCTGTCAGCCGGGAGGCTGCTCTGGAAAACGGTTTTTCCCTCGTCGACGCAAACCGTGCGATTGGGAACGGACATTTTTCCGACAACTGGCATCCGGATGAAGAAGGACATGCGATTTACTTCCGGGAAATTCTGAAGGTATTGGACACGACTATTTTACCATAAAACACAGGGAAGTTCCAAGGATTTTGTCTGACATTTTCCGTTCCGGCTGCCCATCTCACGCAATGGACAAAAAATGCACGCGCTGCGTGAGTTTTCTGCACGTGATGGCTTATTGCTTTTTTCATCCCCGACTGGTATCATAGAATCACAGGCTGCGCAGCTTGGTTCCACAGACAATGGAGGAAAAAAGAATGAACTTACCAATTTCAGGCGTCATCCGCAGGCTCCGGCGTGAGCGCGATATCACACAGGAAGAACTTGCAAACGCCCTTGGGGTGACGTATCAATCGGTCAGCCGATGGGAAAACGATCAGGCATACCCGGATAAGGTGAACAAGCAAAAGAATCTTGAATATGGTGCGTCCGGCCATACGGTTTGCAGAGAAGCATACCGTATTCTCACCGAACCCGCCGGCTGGGAGGGGTTCAACATGGTTCGCGGCGAAGTCCGTTACCTGACACAGGTGGAACGCCTTATCCCTTACCTGAACGAATCGAAATCTGAATAAAAGAAGAAAGGATGCCGCCCCGGGTGACATCCTTTTTTGTATTTTCCGAATTTATGGATTTTTCTTTCTCAACTTCAGCGTCCGCATCGCGTTGCAGACCGCAAGTACCATGACGCCGACGTCCGCGAAGACTGCCAGACCCATGGAAGCATATCCGAGAGCTACAAGTACCAGTACAGCAAATTTAATCGCCAGGGCACATACGATGTTCTGTTTGGCAATGGCAATGGTACGTTTGGAAATCTGGATGGCGAGGGCAATTTTGGACGGTTTGTCGTCCATAAGGACTACATCCGCTGCTTCAATGGCTGCGTCGGAACCGATGCCGCCCATCGCAATTCCGACATCCGCACCTGTAAGTACCGGCGCGTCATTGATACCGTCTCCGACGAAAGCGAGCGATTTCGCCGGATTTTTTTCGCGAATCAGCTGCTCCACATACGATACCTTATCGCCCGGAAGCAGTTCTGCGTGGTATTCATC
>JBJFGC010000027.1:0-6041 GCA_051892315.1 Eubacteriales bacterium | reverse complement strand
GTGGAGGCCGGAGACATCGGATTTTATCTTGTTTCGCAGGATGCCACCCACAAAATCCGACTGATTGAGGGAACCTACACCATCACGGCAGGAACGTACGGCGTGTACAGCGAATATGCGGATTTCTCGTTTGTCGGAGACAAAATGAACATTGAAGTGAGCGGGGAAGCTTCCTCCGCGATTCTCGGACGACGTGTCAAGCTCATGGGCGGTACCTTTACCGCCAACTCCTCCGTGGAGGCAACGCATGAAGTGGCCGTCGAGGGCATCAACCTCGACATTACCTCGGATCGTCCCGCTCTTTCCGCAAGTATTCTGACCGTTAAGGACGTTGCTTTGACCGCTGGCGGCGCATCGTTGGAAGAATACAACGGAGAAACGTCGATTCTCGGCAAGTCGACCGCGAAAAATGCTCGTAAGAGCGTTATCTTCGGGGACAATGTTCCGGGATTTGTTGACTACATCTGTCTGATTGTTCTGACGGTTGGTCTGCTTGCGGCGATTTTCGGTCCTGCCTTGATCCACAAGAAGAAGAAAAAAGAGCTTTACGAACGTCTGGCCAAGGAAGGCTACGATGTACCGGAACACTGAACCTACGGAACATTATGAAATCCATACGTGAAATTTATAAGGTCGGACGCGGTCCGTCCAGTTCCCATACGATGGGACCCCAGAAGGCTGCCACGATTTTTCTGCATGAAAACCCGTGTGCTGCTTTCTACAAGGCCATTCTGTACGGCTCTCTCGCAGAAACCGGGCGGGGACACCGCACCGATACCGCGATTGTGGAAACGTTCGCCCCAAAGTCGTGCGAGGTTGTTTTCAACACGGACCGCACCATAGAGCTGCCGCATGAAAACACTCTTGATTTGTTCGCCTACGATGAAAACGGCCGGGAGACAGCGCGTATGCGGGTCATGTCGGTTGGCGGCGGAGATATCCGCATTGAGGGACGGCCGGAATATGACCTTCCCGAAGTTTATGACGAATCAAGCTATTCCGAAATTGCCGAATCCTGTAAGAACCGCAACATCCGTCTGTCGGATTATGTATTCGAGCACGAGGGCGAGGAGATCAAGGGATTTCTCCTCGACATTTGGCATACAATGACCGCGTCCATCCGGGAAGGACTGACGAAGCGCGGCATTCTGCCGGGCGGCCTGAACGTGGAACGTAAAGCGCAGTATCTCTACAACCAGCGGCACATTGACGAGTCGCCGAATACTCGTGAGAATCGCATTGTCTGCGCGTATGCCTTTGCGGTGAGCGAACAGAACGCAGACTGCGGCGTGATTGTCACAGCCCCGACTTGCGGCGCGTGCAGCGTACTTCCGTCGGTTCTCCGCTACATGCAGGAGCAGAAGGGATTCACGGACGAACAGATTGTCAAGGCGCTGGCGGCGGCGGGGCTGATTGGCAACCTCGTCAAGAAAAACGCGTCGATTTCCGGTGCGGAATGCGGTTGCCAGGCGGAAATCGGGACAGCTTGTTCGATGGCATCGGCGGCCCTGTGCGAACTGCACGAAATGTCCCTCGACCAGATTGAATATGCGGCGGAGGTCGCGCTTGAGCATCATCTCGGCCTGACCTGTGACCCCATCTGCGGTCTGGTTCAGATTCCGTGTATTGAGCGGAACGCCGTCGCTGCTATGCGCGCCATCAACGCGCTGAGCTTGGCCAACTTTCTCTCCGAAACGAGAAAAATTTCCTTTGACATGGTGGTCCGCACGATGTATGAGACCGGCCGCGACCTGAACTTCCGTTATCGCGAAACCTCCGCCGGCGGTCTGGCAAAAATATACAAGTGAGAATGTGAAAAGAAAGCCGCACGGCGGTTTCATGGCGTAAACCAGGGAGGACAGCCTGTCGTCCCATGTCCAATGGAACAGAAACAGGAAAATCCAGAGATACAGCGATGGTACCTCTGGATTTTTGGTTCCTTTTTTTGAAAAACTCTTGTGAATTGGGGAATGTTGTGATAAAATGAACACAGATTCATCGACTTCACAGGAGTTTTTTTATGATCAAGCGAATGTTAAAACTTGCGAAACCGTGGTACGGTTCGATGGCGGTTACCATTCTTGCCCTTGTGGCCGCATCCATCCTGAGTCTTGTCACGCCGGAAGCGGTTCGCCGGCTGACGGCGCTTCTCGGAGAGCCGGAAAAAATAAGTACGACGGTTCTCTTGACCTATGTTGGGGTAATGACGGGGGCCTACCTGCTTCGTGCGTTGTTCCGCTTTCTTGCCATGTGGCAGTCGCATGTAGCTGCGTGGAACTTTGTCGGCAGTCTGACGACGAGGTGCTTTGACAAGCTTGAGTCCCTGTCCATGCGGTATTATTCCGACAAGCAGACCGGGGAAATCATGTCACGCATGATCAACGACACCCGGCAGCTTGAGGTTCTCATTGCGCATTCCGTTCCGGATATGCTGACCAACGTTATGGTCATTGTCGGCGTGTGCATTATGATCTTTACCATCAACCCGTGGCTGGCGCTGTACACCATGATTCCTGTTCCGTTTATTATCTTTTTATCGCGGATTTTTATAACGAAGGTTTCGCCGTTGTTCAAAATCAATCAGGAGGTTCTGGCGGGACTGAACGGCATGACACAGGATAACCTGGCCGGCATGAAGGAAATTCAGGCTTTCGGCAAGGAGGAGACAGAGTCCCTCCGAATGCGTGAATACTGCAAAAAGTATTCGCGTGTCAACATCCGCGCAAATTTTTACAACGCGATGTACCATCCGGCCGTGGAATTCATGACCTCCATCGGAACCGTTATCGTCATGGGCGTCGGTGGTGTTTATGCCATGCACGGTACAATGTCTACGGCAGATATTGTCGGATTCTTCATGTATTTGTCGCTGTTTTACACGCCATTGTCTGCGCTGGCCCGTCTTGCGGAGGACATTCAGGTAGCGAACGCCTGCTCCGGACGTGTGCTGGAGCTGCTTGATACGGAAAGCGAAATCAAAGAGGACGAGAACGCGGTGGATCTTCCGCGCGGCGCCGGCGAAGTGACGTTTGAGCGGGTGAAATTCAGCTATGACAACGAAACGATGGTGCTCGATGACGTATCGTTTACCGCAAAGCCGGGGCAGATGATTGCTTTTGTCGGCGCAACGGGGGTTGGGAAAACGACCGCAGTCTCCCTGCTCGAACGGTTTTACGACCCGACGTCCGGCCGTATTCTGCTCGACGGTCAGGATACCCGTCACGCGACGTTGAAGTCCCTGCGTGATAACATGTCCATCGTTCTGCAGGATGTCTTTCTGTTCAACGGCACCATATACGACAACATTGCGTACGGCGCGGAGAATCCCAGCGAGGAGAAGGTCTACGAGGCAGCCGCTGTCGCGTGTGCAGACGAGTTTATCCGCGCGATGCCGGACGGTTATCAGACGATGATCGGTGAGCGCGGCGTTCGACTGTCGGGTGGACAGAAGCAGCGGATTGCCATCGCCCGCGCGGTACTGCGGAACACTCCTGTCCTGATTCTCGATGAAGCGACCTCTGCTGTAGACAATCGGACCGAAGCGGAAATTCAGCGTGCCATCGAAAACCTTGCCGGCCGCCACACCCTTCTGGTCATTGCACACCGCCTCTCCACCATTAGGAAAGCAGACAACATCATCGTCCTCAAGGAGGGAAAAATCGTTGAGCAAGGTAGCCACGATGACCTCCTCCGCCAAAACGGCATTTATGCCGACATGTGCGGAGCCTGTGTGACGGACGGGGTAGTAGGATAAGGTGTTGCGGGTATTCCTGACCTTTCAAAACTTTTCATAAGATAGAACAAAACTGGGTACAAATTAAACGGTTTGTACCCAGTTTTTGTCTGCAGCGAACCTTCCCTTTGCGGATATTACAGCATTTTCAGAAGCTCCGGGATACCTTCTTCAAAGTTGACGCCGCAGCGGGAGTCGGAGACGCCCAGGGTGCGTCGGATGCAGTTGACGGTGTTGTCGGCGGCGATTTTCAGAGATTCCGAGAGAGATTTGGAGAGGAGCAGGGAAGCGAACAGTGTGGACGCAAAGACGTCGCCGGTACCATGGTATTGGACGGGGAGATTTTCGGTAAAATATTCAGCAAAGGTATCGGATGCGCGGTCGTAAGCAACGATGCCCTGGCGCCGGTCATCGTACATTACGCCGGTGATCGCGCTGATTCTGGCGCCAAGTCCGGACAGACGGACAAGCATACCGCGGATGTACGCGGCATCGTATTCGCCGGGACGGACGAAATCTTCGCCTGTCAGAAGCGCGGCTTCGGTAAGGTTTGGAACGATGAAGTCCGCGCGGCTGCACAGCTGTTTCATCGCGGGTACGATGGCGGCATCCATTCCATGGTAGAGCCGGCCGCCATCCCCCATAACGGGATCCACGAAAACGAGCGGTGGTCGAAAGTCGTCGATGAAGCGTTCGATGAACGCAGCCTGCGCGGGCGAGCCGAGATAACCGGTGTAAAGTCCGTCGAACGCGAGATTTTCTTTTTTCCAGTGCGCCGCGATGTCCGGAAGGTCGGTGCTCAGGTCACGGAAGACAATGCCGGTAAAACCACCGGTATGGGTGGAGAGCACCGCGGTCGGAAGCACCGCGCATTCGACTCCCATCGCGGAAATCAACGGGAGCGCAATCGTAAGAGAGCATTTGCCAAAGCAGGACAGGTCCTGGATTGTGACAGCACGTTTCATTTTTGCCTCCATAGGAAAAAACATACACCGCTGTGCGGACACAGGCGGTGTATGGGAGCGTTATTGAATCAAAAGCCGTGAAAGAAGCGAAATTACTTAACTTCAACTTCAGCGCCGGCAGCGGTGAGCTTCGCCTTGATTGCTTCAGCGTCTTCCTTGGAAGCGCCTTCCTTAACGGTCTTCGGTGCGCCTTCAACCAGTTCCTTTGCTTCCTTGAGGCCGAGGCCGGTGAGTTCACGAACAACCTTGATAACGTCGAGCTTCTTCGCGCCGAAGGACTTGAGGACAACGTCAAATTCGGTCTTTTCTTCTACAGCCGGAGCGGCTGCAGCTGCACCTGCAACGGCTACGGGAGCGGCTGCGGATACGCCGAATTCTTCTTCTACTGCCTTAACGAGGTCTGCGAGTTCGAGAATGGTAAGAGACTTGATGGATTCAAGAATCTGAAGAGACTTTTCGGATGCCATTTTTATTTCCTCCAATAATAAATATGTTTTGACAAATTTTAACTTACGTGAATGTTGATGGACGACGGCGCTTATTCAGCGGGCGTTTCTGCGGGAGCTTCTTCGGAGCCTTCGTTTTCCTTGTCGACGATGGCCTGAATTGCATACGCAAACTTGTAAAGCGGGCTCTGGATGCTGCCGAGGAGCTTTGCAACAAGAACTTCCTTCGGCGGGATATCAGCCAGCTCATTGACGGTTGCTGCGTCTACGACGGCACCGTCCAGAAGACCTGCGCGAATTTCAAAGGTTTCGATCTTTTCCGCATATTCTTTGAGAATTTTTGCGGGAGCGATCGGATCATCAAAGCTGATGGCAAGGGCATTCATGCCTTCGAGCTGGGGCTTGAGGGCTTCAAAGCCGGTCTTGTCACATGCCTTGCTGATGAGAGTGTTCTTGATTACGGCATACTGAACGTTAGCGGCGCGGAGAGCGGCACGCATCTTGGTATCGTCTTCAACGGTAATGCCTTCGTATTTTACAAGAACCGCGGAAGCTGCCTTACTCATGTTGTCGGCAAGTGCTTCGACAATGGCCTTCTTCTGCTCTAATATTTTCTCGCTGGGCATTTTATTTCCTCCTTATAAGGTTAAGCGGTAACAAAAAAGTCTTTTCTCACCCTAGCCGCGCGAAAAAAGACTTGCTTTCTCTATCGAAATGAAAGGTCTCTCCTCGGCAGGATCGCGTGAGCTTTTACTGTAACCTGCTGTCTTTGGTTCAACAACGTGAATTATTATAGCATAACAGGCGTTGTTTGTCAATGGATTTTGAAAAAAATTTTCGGGAAATTTGTGCAGTCGTCAATGATAAGTTACATCAAACTCAAAAAAATAAAACGTA
>JBJFGC010000026.1:0-6052 GCA_051892315.1 Eubacteriales bacterium | reverse complement strand
GTTTCCTCCGACGTACAGCGTCGAAATTTCATGATAGCTGAGCATAAATCGGTTTCCTTTCTTTGTAAGATATGGATGGAATTTTTGAAAAAAGGGTGTGGGGAAAACTTTTCCTGAAAAAAGTTTTCCCCACGAACTCCATAAATCCGGTTAAGCGTTGATCCCGTAAAGAACGGTGTCGTCGAAGGTGACGCCTGCACTGTAGGTTTCGACGAGATCCGTATAGTCGGCGCTCTGAAGAGCATCGATGGCTTCCGCTTCCCACGCCGCGCGTTCGCTTTCACCCACATAGTACATGATGTGCCAGCCGTAAGTGGTTTCCACGATGCCGTGGTCGCCGGGCTTGCGGGACGCGTCAAACATCCAGTCGTTGAATTCCGTGACCATCTGGCCTTCCTGCACGTTTTCATACAGACCGCCGTTGGTGATGGAGCTGTCCTCGTTGTAGAGGTCGTTCAGCTCGAGGAATTTTTCCTCGGTGAAGCCGGCGGATTCCCATTCAGCGTAGACCTCATTGACCTTGCTGTCGTCGTCATAGGTGTTGTTGGAGAACAGAATGTGGCGGATGTCACGGCCCGGGGTGTCGTCGCGGTAGGCTTCCTTGGCAAGGTAGTAGACGGTGTACTGGGACGCGCCCGCTTCGCCGGAAACCTTCGTTTCACCGACGGAGGCGGAGAACGCCCATTCTGCGACGTCGGAAATGGTGGACGCGGTTACATGCGGGCTGTAGCACTGCTCGACCATTGCGTCAACCTCGTCCTCGGAGGAGCCGCGGTCATTGAGAAGGAAGTCGCGGATGGCCGCATTGAAGGCATCTGCGTCGGCTGCAGCGGCGATTTCGTTTGCTTTGGCCTGCGCCTTATCGGAAGCGGCGGTTGCATCGCCGACCGGATTGCCGTCGTCGTCGGTTTCCTGATAGGTGCTGGAGGGGATGGTGATGGCGATCACGTCAACACCGTCGAAATCCGCGCTGTTGGCCTCGTAGTAGGCCTCAAGCTGTTCGTCGGAATAGGTGAGCGATGCGAGATACTGATCGGAATACTTGGAAGCAAGAGCGGTCAGCTCGAGGCAGTGCTTCACATCCTTGGAATTCACACCGGCGCCGAACGCGGTAATGAGGTACTGGTTGACGGTATAGCCGTACGCCTTGGCCGTTTCGGTCAGGGAATCCATGGACGCGTCGATGGCGTCGTAATCCGCGTCGTCCAGAGAGACGCCGTTGGCTTTGGCCGCTTCGCACAGAGCGAGAAGCTCGTTGACATAGGATTTGGTCAGAGAAGCAAAGTAATCAAACCAGGTCATGCCGCTGGAAATGGAGCATTCCTGCGCCTTGAGAGAGGTACTGCTGTCAATGCCCAGATAGGAGGCATAGGCCGCGTAGTTCTGGTAGTTGGAATGGTAGAAATAGGTCATCATTGCGCCGTCGACCTCGTAGTTTTCGCTTTCGGCCGCGGTTTTGCTGCGGAGGAAGAATCCGCTGTCGGTGAGTCGGTTGAAGACAAGAAGCCCAACGATCAGAACCGCAACAAGAATCACGCAAACGGTTATGATAATCGAATTGCGCTTTTCTTTCTTGCGTGCTTCATAGGCGGCGCTTGCCTGTTTTTCCTTACCCATATAGGATAAACTCCTTTCGGTTTTCAAAAAATAAAGTGTTGTACTTGACTGTCCGGTGGAATTCCCGGTTTTTCATCAATTCATTTTTATATTATAGCATATTGTACGGGAAATTTCAATAATTTCCGGAGAATTTATCTTGGATTGGCATTCCTTTTGTGGGGAGTTTTTCAAAAAACGCCGTTTCCGGAGCCGTTTCCCGCAATTTTTGATCCGTGCCGCAAAAAAATGGGAAAGAGTTCTTGACAGAACAAAAAATCTGTGCTATAATAAAAAATGTACAGGCGAGAGCAGATGCGGATGTAGTTTAGTGGTAAAACGCCAGCTTCCCAAGCTTGAATTACGGGTTCGATTCCCGCCATCCGCTTAACCTGAAAAGGCTGATTTTGAGTGTTTCTTATAAACGTTTTCCTCAAAAGGCAGCCTTTTTTGTGTGCAGTCGACAAAAACCTCCCCGGAAACCGAATGCTTCCGGGGAGGTTTGCGGTTTTCACGTTTCATGCAGTGAAGGAACAGGATTTTCTGCTCCACAGGGTCCTTTGCGGCGGCCGGAACGCACGTTCCTTTGACAACATTGGTTCCCCATACGCCGAGCAGAATCAGCAGCGTGGCCAGAAGACTGACCCACGTAAAGCTGTCGTGCATGACGATAACGCCCGCCAGAATCGATATGACGGTAGACAGGTTGGTAAATATTGTGGAACGCGCCACAGGCAGTTTGGAAAGTGAATAGTTGGAAAGCAGGTAGGCGCCGACGGACGCTGCCGCCCCCAGATAGAGAATCGCGATGATGAACGAACGGTTCTGCAGCGCGCTGAACAGCATCGGGAGGGTAGCGCTGCGGTACTGGAAAAAGGCCATGCCGGCAAAGAAGACAAAGCCTACACTGAACATGATGTAAGTCAGTTCAAAGGGCGTAAAACGTCGGGACAGCCGGCGCACAAGCAGCGAATAGAACGAGCCGGACAGGTATGCGCTGATCAGGCACACACAGCCCATGACGGTGTTCGTGCCGCTGCCCGCCTTCAGCGAAACCATCAAAACACCCGCGATCGAAATGCATATGAACAGCCACTGCCGGCGCGTGGGGCGTTCCTTCAGGAGAAGTGCGCCGAGGATGGCGGTGAATATGGGGCTGATTGCGGAGATAAGGCCGGTGAAGGACGTTGTGGTGTATTTCAGACCGTAGTTTTCCAGAATAAAGTAGAGCACCGGCTGCAGAAGACCGAGCAGAATCGGCTCGGTCAGATTGCGTCCGCGCAGATTCAGCTTCATGACGCCGGTAAGTACCAGCACGTTAAGCACAATAAAAGTGACGGTAAACCGTGCGCAGAGCAGAATCGCAGGTTCGGCAATGTTCAATGCGATCTTGGAGAAAAGGTAACTCAGACCAAAGATCGTATACGCCAGACTTGCGGCAAGAACGCCTTTTTTTTCGCTGTTCATGGAAAGTTCCTTTCGTATACAAAAATCGTCATAATCCGTACCGGCTCTACGTCTGGATTTTCCCAACTTTCCATGAAGAACCAAGATTATTGCACGTATGTCTGCCTTCCTTTGCAGAGCATCCGTGGTGTTTTTTTCATTTTTACCTTAAAATCCTTGCATTGCGAAACATCCCGGCGATTTCCATCGGATCCCGGCCGTTCTGTTCCCGATACATAAATTTTTTTCCTGTCATCGGATACTTCGCGCCGGCGTAGGGATTGTACGGCATCAGCTCAACAGCATCATCCCCCGCGATCGCGGCAAGCGCGGTCAGGTTTTCCACGGAGTCCGTGATGCCGGGGATGAGCGGGATACGCAGGACATAGGGCTTCCCGCTTGCCCGCAGAACGGCGAGATTTTTGTGGATCGGTTTACATGAGACACCGGTGTACCGTCGATGCTCCTCGTCGGACGCAAGCTTTAAGTCAAACAGCACATAGTCCACCGCGTCGAGCACCCGGCGGAAGGTTTCTTCTTTTGCGTATCCGCAGGTCTGCAGTGCCGTATGGATGCCGTTTTCATGAAGTCCGCCGGCGACGGCACAGGCAAAATCCGGCTGCAGCAGCGGTTCCCCGCCGGATAAGGTCACGCCGCCGCAAATTCCGTTTTCGTCCGCTTCATACAGCATCGCACCTGCCGAAAGCTTATCGACCAGTTCTCCGGCGCTGACCGAATGTCCCGCGACTTGGATGAGTCCCCGGGGACAGATGTGAAGGCAGCGGTGAAACGGCTGGCAGTCGGCGTGGGAACAGCCGCGGCGGCACAGTCCGCAGTCCGTACACTGCGCCGTACGCACCATCAGCGTCGGGGATACATCCATCCCCTCCGGGTTGTGGCACCAGATGCAGGAGAGCGGACAGCCCTTGAAAAAGACCGTCGTACGCACGCCGGGTCCGTCATGAACGGTGAATTCCTTTCGATCAAAGATGGTTCCCGTGACGTTTTTTGTTTCGTTTACCATATTTATTATGCAGTGTACTTTACAGGGTGTATTCCTGACGCGCGATGACATGGTCCTGATAGGGCTTGTCAAGCTCGATAAAATACGCGGACCAGCCCCAGATGCGCACAATCAGGTGCGGATAGTTCTCCGGATGTGCCTGCGCATCAAGCAGCGTTTCCTTTGAAACCGTGTTCAGCTGCAGCTGATGTCCGCCCAGCCGCACGAAATACTGCACCAGTTTTGCGAGCTTCGGAAGGTTGGCGGGATCACGGAAGACCGACGCATGGAATTCCAGCGTCAGTGGTCCGCCATTGATGGTTTCGGACAGATCCGGTTTTGTGAACGAGCGGATGATCGACACCGGACCGTCCGATTTTGTATTCAGGGCAGGTGAATAATTGGTGCCGTAGGGTTCTCCTTTGCGTCTGCCGTTCGGGGAAGCACCGAGTTCCTCGGCGTGCCACAGATAGAACATCGCTGAGCCGGTTCCCGCACGCCAGATGCCGCCGCGGCAATTCTTTTTGCCCTCAAGCGACTTGGCAAATGTATGCAGCAGGTCGCAGGCAAGAAGATCGACCGCATCGTTGTCCTGTCCCATTTTCGGGCATTCATTGCGCACAAAGGCAAGCAGTTCGTCCTGTCCCGCAAAATCGTTGTCGCACGCGGCAAGGAGCTCCGCTCTGCCGATTTTCCCGTCACCGAATACATGATCACGGATGACGGCGAGACTGTCTGCCGCAATCGCGATACCGGTGCCGTGGATGCCAAAATTGTTGTACTTGGCACCGCGTGAAATGTCGCAGCCGAACAGGATATTCAGCAAGGGATGCGGTGTAAACAGGACGTCGTCCTTGTCCACCGACGCGATAATGGCGTCACATGCCTCTGTCACGGCACGGCGCACATCCGTCATAAAGTCGTCAAAGGTGTCGGCGGTCAGAAGGCTGTGGTGCATGGCGGTATCGACAACCCCCGGAAAATTCAGTGCGCCAATGTTTGCGATGTCCGCACCGACGCGCGGAAGGATGTATTCCCAGCAGGCGGCAACCGCATAATCAACCGCGTCCTCATGCGTATAGCCGAGGCGTTCCAAGCCGGGGATAACCACATCATCGTTGGAATACTGCGGGAACCCGAGTCCCACAGCCGTCAGACGGGAACCCTCTTCGTATACCGACAGCGGCGTGCTGCGATTCACACGAAGGTTGATTTTCGGGTCAATCATGTTTAACCTTTCACTTGCGCGCAGACAGAGACGGGATAAATCGGAATAGACGTCGTTTCCGTCCGCGTCGATGCCGCCCAGCACCAGCGATTGTCCGTTGTCCCCCTGCTGTACACCGGTATAGAGATCGGAATCCTTGTTGCAGGCAAGGAAAAAGTCGCAGACCAGGTCAAAGGCTTCGTCCATTGTCATGCCGTTTTCAAGATCGTGCGCAAAATAAGGGTACATATACTTGTCGAATCTGCCGAGGGTGTTGTGGTACGAACCCTCAAGCCAGATGCCGAAATGGAGGATGCGCAGAAACTGCAGCGCCTGACGGAACGTCTTTGCTGCATGGTGCGGCACAACATCCAATACTGCCGCAACATCCTCGCGTCCGTTCTGACGTGCGTAATCACGATAACGGTCCGAAAGGTCACATAGGGCGGAAATCGCACGTTTTGTTTCTTCCGCGTCCGTCTCCGCGGCTACGGCATCCAGTCCCTTGGCAATCACGGAGGCGTAATCGGGGGACAGGTTGGAAAGGTAGCCGGTCTCATGGATAAAGTGTGCCGCGCGGCGTTCTGCCCATTCTTCCGGTGTGAAAATATCGGGCAGGTTCGGCACCGTGCGCACGAAAACAATGGCTTCGCTTTTGTCCAGAAGGACGGGAACTTCTTTCCGACACAGCATTTCAAAGCGCCGTGTCATCCGCTCGATGGGGGAAAGACCGAGCCGTGCATATTCCTCAGCGACCGGCGGAACAGGATTCTGCCGTACTGCATGATGGGTTCGGTTCC
>JBJFGC010000025.1:0-1610 GCA_051892315.1 Eubacteriales bacterium | reverse complement strand
TGGCATCACAAGATTGAAAAGCTGCCCATCGTGGACAACGAATTCAAACTGCGCGGCCTCATCACCATCAAGGACATCGAGAAAGCGGACCGCTACCCGAACGCTGCCAAGGACGAAAAGGGCCGTCTGCTCTGCGGCGCAGCCATCGGAGTGACCGCCGACGTCACCGAGCGTGCAGGTGCACTCCTTGCAGCCGGCGCAGACTTTCTGGTTCTCGACTCCGCCCACGGCCATTCCCGCAACATCCTGAACTGCATCGGAAAGGTGAAGGAAGCGTTCCCCGAATGCCAGCTCATCGCCGGCAACATCGCCACCAGCGAAGCGGCGCGTGATCTCATCGCAGCCGGCGCGGACGCCATCAAGGTCGGTATCGGCCCCGGCTCCATCTGTACCACACGTGTGGTCGCCGGCATCGGTGTCCCGCAGATTACGGCCATCATGAACGCATACTCCGTAGCCATGGACGCAGGTATTCCGGTCATCGCGGACGGCGGTATCAAGTACAGCGGTGACCTGCCCAAAGCCATCGCGGCCGGTGCAAACGTCATTATGGTCGGTTCCCTCCTCGCCGGCTGTGAAGAAAGCCCCGGAGAATGCGAAATCTACCAGGGCCGCCGCTTCAAGGTCTACCGCGGCATGGGTTCCCTTGCAGCAATGGAAAAGGGCTCCAAGGACCGCTACTTCCAGGAAGGCGCGCGCAAGCTCGTTCCGGAAGGCGTCGAGGGCCGCGTTCCCTACAAAGGACCCCTCTCCGAAACCGTCTTCCAGCTCATGGGCGGTCTGCGTTCCGGTATGGGCTACTGCGGCGCCCCGACCATCGAATCTCTCAAGCAGAACGGACGTTTTGTCAAGATGTCCGGCAACGGTCTCCGCGAATCCCACCCGCATGACATTTCCATCACCAAGGAAGCACCGAACTACAGTGTGCAGATCTGAGGAATCGATCAAAGAACGTGCAGATTTTTGTCTGCACGTTTTTTTGTTTCTTCGTCAAGCCGCGAACGCAGCAGTTCGTCCCCACAGGCCGCCAGTCTGCCCCGCCTCACCTCGATTTCTGTCAGCTGAAACCTACAATCGGGCTGTCCAAAGCTCCATTTCACAAAGTTTCCAAAACTTATTGACATATTTTTATTTTTATGATATAATTCATTCATATTAACAAACAGTCACGTGAACGCATAAAACATGCAATAACCTTTAAGGAGTGAACTATGAAAAACGCAAATAAGTTCGCCATACGTGAAATTCTTCTCAATGCCTTCTTCATCTTCGCTGCCGTCACTGTTGTCGGAATGATCTCAAACGTACTGCTTCTGCTCCTCGGGTACCTTACCTCCATGCCGATTACTGCCGCACTGGACGCAAAGGGGTACAGCGAATTGGAGTCGCAGGCTGCCTGGCTGACTCTGGCCGTGGTTTCCATGCTCATGTGTATGCTCTGTTCCTTTGCTATTACCCGGGCCATCGGCGCCAATACCGCACAGTACTGCGTCGGTCAGGGGCTGAAGCGGAACCTGAATCTGCCGGTCATGCTTGTCACCGTCGCCCTCGGCCTCGCAGCCCACGCGGCATGCTGTATCGTCCTCGCCAACATGTCCATGGCCTATCTC
>JBJFGC010000024.1:0-6140 GCA_051892315.1 Eubacteriales bacterium | reverse complement strand
GGTATCCAGATTGCAGACGCGCATCATGAGACAGCCCATCGAAACCAGCGGAGCGGTGGCAAAACCGAATTCCTCCGCACCGAGAATGCACGCAATCGCAACGTCGCGGCCGCTCATGAGCTTACCGTCGGTTTCAAGACGCACACGGGAACGCAGGCCGTTCCGGATGAGGGTCTGATGTGCCTCGGCAAGGCCAAGTTCCCACGGAAGACCGGCGTTGTGAATGGAACTTTTCGGCGCCGCGCCGGTCCCGCCGTCGTAACCGGAAATGAGGATGACCTCCGCGCCGGCCTTTGCAACGCCGGCCGCAATGGTTCCGACGCCGGCCTCCGAAACCAGCTTGACGGAAATCCCTGCCTGCCGGTTGGCGTTTTTGAGGTCGTAGATGAGCTGGGCAAGGTCCTCGATGGAGTAAATGTCGTGGTGCGGCGGTGGAGAGATAAGCGAAACGCCGGGCGTGGAGTATCGGGTCTTCGCAATCCACGGATAAACCTTTTTCCCCGGAAGGTGGCCGCCTTCGCCGGGCTTGGCTCCCTGTGCCATTTTAATCTGGATTTCCCGTGCACTCATCAGGTATTCGCTCGTGACGCCGAACCGGCCGGACGCAACCTGCTTGATGGCGCTGTTTTTGTTGGTCCCGAAGCGCGCCGGGTCTTCCCCGCCCTCGCCGGAGTTGGATTTTCCGCCGAGGGTGTTCATCGCAATTGCCATGCAGGTGTGCGCTTCCTCGGAAATGGAACCATAGGACATCGCGCCCGTCTTGAACCGCTTCACAATTTCGGAAGCCGGTTCGACCTCGTCCAGCGGAATGCCGCCATCTTTGTCGTAAACAAAGTCCAGGAGGCCGCGCAGGGTGTGCGGGGTGCGTTCGTCATCCACGAGAGCGGTGTATTCCTTGAACTTCTCGTAGGAACCGGTATGGGTGGCGTCCCGCAGAGCAATGATGGTTTTCGGATTATAGAGATGGTCCTCGGTGTCGGAGCCGCTGCGGAGCTTATGCGCGCCGACGCTGTCCGTCGTGGTGTCCACCCCAAGGCCGAGCGGGTCAAACGCATGGCTGTGCCGCCATTCCACACCTTCTCCGATTTCCGCAAGGCCGATGCCTTCCACCGGACTGACCGTGTTGGTGAAATATTTGTCCACTACCTCACGGCAGATGCCGACCGCCTCGAAAATCTGGGCGGACTGATAAGACTGGAGGGTGGAAATCCCCATTTTCGACGCAATCTTCACAATGCCCTGGAGAATTGCGTTGTTGTAGTCGTCAATGGCAACATGGACATCCTTCTGAAGCATGTTGCGGTCAATAAGCTCCGTAATGCATTCGTGAGCGAGATAGGGGTTGACCGCGCGGGCGCCATAACCGAGGAGCGTAGCGAAATGATGCACATCCCGCGGCTCTGCGCTTTCGAGAATGATGGAAACGGCGGTGCGCTTCTTGGTGCGGATGAGGTACTGCTCCATCGCCGATACGGCAAGAAGGGACGGAATCGCCACGTGGTTTTCGTCCACGCCGCGGTCGGAAAGAATGATGATGTTCGCGCCGTTGCGGTACGCACGGTCGCAGTCGACAAACAGGCGGTCAAGCGCCTTTTCCAGTGAGGTATTTTTATAGTACAGCAGCGAGACCGTCTCCACACCGAAGCCGGGCTTTTTCATGCTGCGGATTTTCATGAGGTCAACGCTGGTAAGAATCGGATTCTTGATTTGCAGAACCGTACAGTTTTCCGGCACTTCTTCCAGCAGATTGCCGTCCGCGCCGACGTAAACGGTGGTATCGGTCACGATTTTTTCCCGCAGCGCGTCAATCGGCGGGTTCGTGACTTGTGCAAAAAGCTGCTTGAAGTAGTTGAACAGCGGCTGATGCTTGTCGGACAGAACCGCCAGGGGGATATCGGTTCCCATCGACGCAGTCGGTTCGGAACCGGTTTTTGCCATCGGCAGGATAGCGTCCGTGATTTCCTCGTACGTGTAGCCGAACACCTTGTACAGGCGGTCGCGCTCCGTCTGGGAATGCGTCTGGACGCGCTGGTTCGGGACAGGAAGCTCAGTGAGCGAGACAAGGTGTGCGTCCAGCCATTCGCCGTAAGGCTGACGGCTGGCGTAATCTTCCTTGCATTCGTCATCGGAAATGACCTTCTTCTTTACGGTGTCGATGAGCAGCATCTTGCCGGGCTGGAGCCGGGACTTCTTCACGATGTTTTCCGGCGCGATGTCGAGGACGCCCACCTCGGACGAGAGAATCAGACGGCGGTCCTTCGTAATATAATACCGCGCGGGACGAAGGCCGTTGCGGTCGAGGACGGCGCCCATGAGATCCCCGTCGGAGAACAGAATGGCCGCCGGACCGTCCCACGGCTCCATCATGGTCGCATAGTAACGGTACAAGTCGCGCTTCTTCCGGCTGATGTTCGGGTCGTTTTTCCACGGTTCGGGAATGGTAATCATGACCGCCAGCGGAAGCGGAATACCGTTCATGACCATGAATTCGAGAGTGTTGTCCAGCATCGCAGAGTCGGAGCCGGACTGGGAAATCACGGGAAGAATTTTGTCAATGTCGTCGCCAAGATACGGGGAGTGCATCGTCTCCTCCCGGGCAAGCATACGGTCCACGTTGCCGCGGATGGTGTTGATTTCACCGTTGTGGAGAATGAAGCGGTTCGGATGCGCACGCTCCCAGCTCGGCGTGGTGTTGGTGGAGAAGCGGGAGTGGACCATCGCAATCGCGCTGATATACTGTTCGCTCTGCAGGTCGAGGTAGAACCGGCGGAGCTGGTGGACAAGGAACATTCCCTTGTAAACAATGGTACGCGAGGAGAGGGAGGCAACATAGGTGTTGTCGTTGCTCTGCTCAAAGACCCGGCGGATGACGTAGAGCTTCCGGTCGAAGTCAAGCCCGCGCGGGGTGGCTTCCGGCCGTTCGATGAAGCACTGGCAGATGTACGGCATGGATTCGAGCGCCCGGGCACCAAGAATGCCGGTATCGACCGGAACCCGCCGCCAGCCGAGGAATTTCACGCCTTCCTTTGCACAGATGACCTCAAACATTTTCTGTGCCTGTCGGAGCGCAAGGTTGTCCTGCGGGAAGAAGAACATGCCGACGCCATAATCCCGTGCGTCTTTCAGGGAAATGCCGCATGCGGCGGCGGTTTCCTTGAAAAATTCATGCGGAATCTGGGTCAGAATCCCGACGCCGTCGCCGATTTGACCGGTGGCGTCTTTTCCGGCTCTGTGCTCGAGCTTTTCCACAATGGACAGCGCGTCGTCAACAATGGCATGAGACGGTACACCGTCAATGCTTACGACCGCCCCGATTCCACAGGCGTCATGTTCAAATTCAGGTTGATATAAAGTCTGGTGCATAATTTTTCTCCTTATTTTCCGCTGTCGCCGTAGTTGGACAGCACGCGCGCGGACGGATCGTTGACGTTGCAGCCTTCCCATTCCCGGTTCGGCATCCAGAAGTCGACAACCATTTTCGACTGTCCGGAATAATATTCTTCAAACAGTTCGCGATACAGCAGGGATTCCTTCGTGAACGGCATCGCGTGGGTGTAGTTCAGGCGGCGGACGCTGTACTCGAGATCGGTGTATTTCGATTCTGCATAGGCCTTCAGGTCGTCCACCATCGAGTGGCCGACGGCGTCGCTGAACGCGGCCTTTTCACGCATCAGGATGTCTTCCGGCAGAAGATCTCCTTCAAACGCGTGGCGGAGCAGATATTTCCCTTTGCCGTACCGGTTCATTTTCATGGCCGGATCGAGACTCATGACGTATTCCACAAAGTCGAGGTCGCCGAAGGGGACGCGGGCTTCGAGCGAGTTGACCGAGATGCAGCGGTCAGCGCGCAGGACGTCGTACATATGAAGCTCGCGGATCCGTTTTTCGGCCTCTGCCTGGAACGCTTCCGGAGAAGGAGCGAAATCGGTGTATTTGTAGCCGAACAGCTCGTCGGAAATCTCCCCGGTCAGCAGGACACGCAGGTTCGTATGCTCGTGAATGTATTTGCAGACGAGGTACATCCCGATGGACGCGCGGATGGTTGTAATATCGTAGGTTCCGAGAAGCGCGACAACGTTCGGGAGCGCTTCAATCACATCCTGCTCGGTAATGATGACCTCGGTATGGTCGGAATGAATGTAATCCGCCACGCGGCGCGCGTATTTTAAGTCAATCGCGTCCGTACTCATGCCGATGGCAAACGTTCGGATGGGCTTATCGGACAAGCGTGCGGCAATCGCGCAGACGAGGGATGAATCCAGTCCTCCGGAAAGCAGGAAACCGACCGGCGCGTCCGCGTCAAGACGTTTTTCCACGCCGGCGACGAGCTTTTCGCGGATATGACGGCACGCGGTTTCCAGGTCATCCATACAAATGATGTCCGCGCGGCTGACATCGCGGTAGCAGACAAACTTTCCATCCTTATAATAGTGTCCGGGCGGGAACGGAAGGATGGTTGCGCAGATTCCCACAAGGTTTTTGGCCTCGCTTGCGAAAACGATGGTCCCATCGGAGGAATAGCCGTAGTACAAGGGACGGATGCCGATGGGATCGCGCGCGGCAAGATAGGAATTCGTCTCGCCGTCGTACAGAATGAGGGCAAACTCCGCGTCAAGCTCACGGAACATATCCACCCCCTTCTCCTCAAACAAGGGAAGGAGCAGCTCACAGTCGGAGTCACTCTGAAAGGTGTACCCTTTCCGGAGCAGTTGTTCCTTGATTTTGCGGAATCCGTAGATTTCGCCGTTGCAGACAACATAACGTTTTCCTCTCTGAAACGGCTGCATACCCTCTTCGGTCAGTCCCATGATTGCAAGCCGGTGAAAGCCGAGAAGTCCGGCACCGGTGTCGATGACGCGGGACATATCCGGCCCTCTCGAGACCGTTCGCCCGAAGCATTCCGCAAACGTTTGATCGGATATTCCGGCACCGCAGTACCCCATGATTGAACACATATTTTACCTCCACTTACACGTATACCGTTATGGCAATGTCGTGATGCAGTCCCAACTCGCAGACGTCGGCGGCCGGGAAACCTTTTTCTGACAAAAATTTTTAATTACAGCAAACCCTCCGGCGCAGAACAAACTCTGCGCCGGAGAGCTGTTATTCCTTTATGGACGTTTGAACTCGATTATTCAACATCCTGCAGGGCATCGTAGCCTTCTTCGCCGGTACGAACCTTGATGACGTTTTCCACGTTGTAGATGAAAATCTTGCCGTCGCCGATGTGACCGGTGTAAAGCACCTTTTTCGCGGTAGCCACCACGGTCGAAACCGGAACCTTGCTGACCACGATGTCCACCTGAATCTTCGGGAGGAGAGACGCCTCAACCTCAACGCCACGGTAATATTCCGGCTTGCCCTTCTGGAGACCGCAGCCGAGAACGTGCGTCACGGTCATACCGGTGATGCCGATTTCCATCATCGCGTTCTTGAGTGCTTCCAGACGAGCTTCCTTGCAGACGATTTCCACCTTGGTCATCTTGATGCCGCCGGACGCCGGAGCAGCTGCCGGTGCGGGAGCGGGCTCTGCCATGACCTTAACTTCCACCGCTTCTGCCGGCGGAACGTCACCAGTGATATACTGAACACCGTCTTCGCTGATGGTTTCCGGCTGGAACGCAAAACCTGCGTAAGCGGTCGGAAGACCATGCTCGGTAATATCCAGACCTTCGATTTCTTCCTCGCGGGAGACACGAAGTCCGTGAAGCTTTTCAATCGCTTTAAAAGTGAGGAGCATGCAGACCGTCGTCCATGCAACGATCACGACAATGCCAAGCACCTGAACTCCGAGAACCTTGAAGCCTGCACCGACGTCACCGCCATGAAGGATGGCGTAAATCGGGCCGTCCACACCGGCCGGAGAGGTATTGGTGGCGAACAGTCCGGCTGCGATGGTACCCCAGATCCCGTTGCCGCAGTGAACGCCGACTGCGCCGACCGGGTCGTCAACATGGAACTTGAGGTCGAGGACTTCAACCACAACCACAACGAGAATACCGGAAACGATACCGACGATGGTGGAACCGATGGCGTCGAGGTTGTTGCAGCCTGCGGTGATGCCGACCAGTCCGGCGAGGGACGCGTTCAGACACATCGAAACATCCGGCTTGCCGTTTTTCAGCCAAGTGTAAATC
>JBJFGC010000023.1:0-6141 GCA_051892315.1 Eubacteriales bacterium | reverse complement strand
AGTTCGGCATCTGGTTTGAGCCGGAGATGATTTCTCCCGTCAGCAGGCTGTATGAAGCTCATCCCGAATGGTGCCTCCATATTGAGGGCAGAGACAAATCCATCGCGCGCAGCCAGTATGTGCTGGATATGACCCGCGAGGATGTCCGGGATTACCTGTTTGACACCATTTCCGGTATTCTTTCAGAGGCGAACATTGCCTATGTCAAGTGGGATTTCAACCGCAACCTGACCGAAGTCGGCTCCGCAATTCTGCCGCCGGAAAGACAGAAGGAAATGTTCCACCGCTATGTGCTGGGCCTGTACGATCTCCTTGACCGCATTACAACTGCGTTTCCGCATCTTCTTTTAGAGGGCTGCTCCAGCGGCGGAGGACGGTACGATCCCGCCATGCTGTATTATTCGCCCCAGTTCTGGACCAGCGATGACACCGATGCCATGGAACGGCTGGAAATCCAGCTGGGTACCAGCATGGTTTATCCGGCTTCTACCATGAGCTGTCATGTTTCCGCTTCTCCCAACCATCAGACCGGCCGCCAGACCTCCTTTGTTACCAGAGGAAATGTGGCAATGGCGGGTGCGTTCGGCTATGAGCTTGACTTAACGAAGCTGACTGAGGAAGAAAAGGCGCTGATCCGGAAGCAGACCGCGGATTACCACCGCTTCTATCACATTATCAATGAAGGGGATCTGTATCGCCTCATCATGCCCCGGGATACCGTTAACTATATGGCAGGCAAGTGTGCGGCATGGATGTACGTCAGCGAGGACAGGAGCGAAGCGCTGTTTACGTTTGTTGTAATCCGCACCTCCGTTCACCCGGTATATTTTGTACGTCTCCGCGGGCTTGCTCCCAACAGAAAGTACGCGGATGAAGCGGGCAATGTATATTCCGGCGATACCTTAATGAACGCAGGTCTGAACCTGACGAAGAATTACCGCGACGGCGACAGTGTGGCGATTTATCTGAAGGCGATTGACTGAACGATTTTGACGGGGGAGAGGAACGACGTGGAACCTTTTAAGGAAAGGTTTCACGTCTCTCAACCTCAGCGGTATTCCTAAATTGGTGGTGTACTCTATTTTGTCATAAAAAACCGACCCCCAATCGTTAGATTTTAGATCTAACTTTGGGGGTCGGCTCATTTTAAAATATGATCTCGATGCTGACAGGCTGTGTATTTCTATCGTCAAGATCAAAATCTATATAGACGGAATTTCCTACCGAATTTTTCACAAAATCCGTTTCGGATGAATTGACAAGCAGTCTCGCGCAAGACTTGCCTTTCGGCATTAAAATGTGCGCTTTGATATTCTTTGCCGGTGAATATAGGTCGTAGCGCATCCCCTCATCCTTGATGATATAACGAACATCAACAAGTGTTTTTGAAACCTCGTAGCCGGTTATATATCTCAGCTCCGTATAATATGTAACGGGGAATTTCGGTGCAAAAAATATTTCATCGTAGTTTACGCCGATATCCTTTATTCCGGCAAGTCCCTCATCCACAGCACTGATAAATGCCGCTGCACCCCATGCGCTCGGTCCGCCGTCCGGCTGCGGCGTTGAATCGGTGTTATATAAAAAGTATACGGTTCCGTCACGCTCCGCAAGCTTCATCATTCTTGTAATGATATCCCATCCGTACTCCTCGTAACCGTTATTAAACGCTGCCTTAGCAAGCTCGCCGGCGGTAAACGGTGAGATTGCGCCGTTGACATATTTTCCCGGTCGGTAGCCGTTAAATTGATCATAGGGCGGATCAATGCTGTACCATTCCGCGAAACAGCTTGTTGTTTTGCGTCTTGCCATATATTCCTCAATAATAAGACGCGATTGCTTTGTATCGGTTACAAGTCTGTTGATGTCATATGCGTTTGAGAGGGAAAGTCGCACATCCTCAAGGTTATCCGCGCCACTGTGATTGAGATGAAGCTGATGAATAAAAAATTTTCCGTTCCACAGGTATCTGAACATATTTTTCTTAAGCTCTTCGGCGCGGTTTTCCCATTCCACAGCTTTCTCTTCGTTATTCAATCTGCGGTTAAACCATGCAAGCTGATTCATTGCCTGATATACTCCCGAATTATCGCCGTGCATAATCGACATAGGTGTATCGTCTTCAATTTTTCTGTTACAGCCCTCTTTGCCATAGGTGAAGTCCCATGTATCAATAGTAAACGGACGTTTTACCAGTCCATGCTCCTTGTCCCAGCGTTTTTCATCGGATGTTATATAATCGATACTTTTTTCGAGACGGGGAAGAACCTTTCTGAGCCATTCATCGTCACCGGTTGTACGATATAAATACATTGCGCCTTCAACGACAAGATATTCAATATCCGCCTCAAGCTCAAGCCTTACAAGAGTAAGGTTGTCTTCAGGATACATAATGCGGCAGTCCTCGTTGACGAATGTCCAATGTGCATCATCATACTGCTTGATAAGCTCGTAAAACTGTCCGTCCTCCCTCTGTGTTTCAATTATAAAATTCAGAAAGGAATCCAGATTATATTCCCAATGCCGCATTGCCTTCATGATGTGAACATGGTCGCGAATCCAGTTTTTGTCGCACATAAGGATTTTTCCGTCAATGAAAACCAGAGTTCTTTCACTGTAGATATTGCTGCGGAGCGTATGCATAAAGCACCCCAATTTCGGATCGGTTGTGGTAAGAACGGAGGGGAATGCAAGCTCAGTGTTATTGTAGGTTCCGTTGTGTTTTCCGTCAATATTCATCGACGGAAGTTTGTGTTCAAAATTAATCATAAAAATTCTCCTTAATTTAACCCGTAGCGTCCTCGAACTGCTGAAGTTTCAAGATGATTATATCACAAAAGACGAAAATATGGAAGAACGGTTCACGACAATTTCAGCAATCGTGGACGATGTATGCCATACGTATGCCCCGGAGGAGATCCGGAACCGAAAATTTTCATCGTGTGAAAACCGCTCTATGATTTACGGCATATCAGAAATTTCTCTTGACGCATAGAATTTTTTATGCTATATTATGCTATATGAACAGAAAAATGGAGGAAGAAGATATGAAAACTATTGTCAGTGCAGAAGATATGGCCCTTCTTGACCGTATTTTCAAGTATACCGCACCGGAAAGCCTCCCCGTTTCGTTTGTATATGGCGGAGAGAAGGTCCGCGGTATTCCGGCGTCCTACCATCCCGCCGTGGAGAGGATTCTGGTCGATGCCAATATCACCATGTTTATCATTACAGGCAGAAATTCCGATGGTCTTGAGGTCAGAGTGGAATATAAGGAATACCGGGATTACCCCGTGACCGAGTTTGCGGCGTTCTTTACCAATACGGGAACCCGCGATACCGCCCTTGTTTCCGATCTTAAAATTGTGGACGGCGTGCTGGAAGGGGAAAAGCCCCTGTTGATTCACGGAAACGGCGATACCTGCCGGGAAGACGGATACGAGTGGTTCCGCGATTCCCTTGACGCCCCGGAGAAAAAGCTTTCTCTTGCGCCCGCAGACGGCACTCCCTGCAACGGTGCGTTCCCGTATATGCGGCTGATGTTTGAGGATTTCGGCGTCAACATCGGCATCGGCTGGCCCGCGATGTGGAAAGCGGACGTGGAATATTCCGAATCCGGCGCGGCTCTGAAAATCGGTCAAAAGCGCTGTTCCTTTGTTATTCATCCCGGCGAAACCATGCGTACCCCCCGAGTGAACTTGGAAGCGTTCTGCGGCGGCGAGACCCGTGGAATGCAGATGTGGAGAAGATGGTATTTTGCCCACATTCTCCCCAGAGAAAACGGACAGCCCCTTTCTCCAAAGTACATTCTGCATGTATTTGAAGCGGACGGCAAGCCGGAATTCACCGGTTCCACAGAAGAAAATCAGATAAACGGTATCCGGGAGTACATCCGGCGCGGGGTCAAGCCCGATGTATGGTGGATTGACGCCGGATGGTATCCCTGTGATTACGACTGGCCGAGAATCGGCACATGGCGCCCCGACCCCGCGAGATATCCCAACGGGCTTGGACCGGTGGGCAGAGTATGTGAGGAAAACGGCATTCGCTTCCTTCTCTGGTTTGAGCCGGAGCGTGTCCGCGAGGGAACGGAGCTTTACAAAAATCATCCGGAATGGCTGCTTCACGGCAGCGGAGACGCCCTTCTCAATCTGGGAGACCGGGAATGCTGCGACTATGTGATTGAAATGGTGGACAAGGTCATCAAGGAGGGGCACGTTTCCGTTTACCGTCAGGATTTCAATATGAATCCTCAGCCCGCGTGGGAGCAGAATGAAGCGGAGGACCGAATCGGTGCGCTGGAAAACCTCCATGTACAGGGGTATCTCCGTTTCTGGGACGCCCTGCTCCAACGGAACCCGGGGCTGTGGATTGATTCCTGCGCTTCCGGCGGCAGACGAAACGATCTTGAAACCATGCGCCGTGCCGTGCCGCTCCATTATACCGATGTGGGCTATGGAAACCATCCCATCAAGCAGAAGCAGCATCGACAGATGTTTGAATGGATTCCCTATTTCAGAGCGCACAATATGAGCTGGGACCATCCGGAAACCGGCGCGTACAACACGTCCCGGAAACCCGACCGCTATGCCTATCATGCGGCCTTCGCTCCCGCTATGACGGATATGCTGACCTTTGACGACACGGAGGAGGCGTTCCGACTGGCGCGTGAAATGAAATCCATCTGGAGAAAGGCGGCGGAAATCATGCTGGACGCGGATTATTATCCGCTGACGGAATGCCGCAAGTCCCGGGAGGATTTTTATGCCATGCAGTTTCATAACCCCGACACGGACAGCGGCTTTGTACAGGCGGTCAGCAACAATGCCAACGAAAACCCGGTGTTTACGGCGTACCTTCAGGCATTGAATCCGTATGCTGTCTATCAGCTGTTCAATCCGGAAACCCGGGAAGTGTATACGTTTTCCGGCGATGAGCTGTCCCGCGGCTTTTCAATAAAGGCTGCCCGCCGTTCCGGACAAATCTGGTTCTATGAGAAAACAGAATAAGTTCCGCCGCCGTTTGAACCATTCCAATGCGTAACAATATGAGGATATATCCATGGTGAATGCTCTGCTTCTGACCGTTTCCATTCTGATGAATCTTGCCGCGAACAGTGTTCTGAAAAACGATTTCTGTAAAAAAGAGGTTAAAAACAACGCGGATCTGTACGCTTTCAACGGATTGACCAGCGTTATGTCCGTGGTGACGCTGACGGTTCTCGCGGTGATGATGGGCAGTCTGACGTCTGTTTCCCTGTATACGGTTCTGCTCGGTCTGGTGTTCGGACTGGTTACCGCCCTTGCCGCTGTTTTCAATATGAAAGCACTGGAGTGCGGACCCATGTCCTATACCTCGGTGATTATTTCCTGCTCCCTTGTGATTCCGTCCTTTTCCGGCGCGCTTCTTTTCCATGAGACAATCGCGCCGATTCAGTATATCGGCGTGGTGTTTATGCTGATTTCCTTTCTATGCGCCATGGACAAGAGGCAGGATAGGGCAGGCGTTTCCTTGAAATGGTTTCTGTTCTGCATGATTTCCTTTGTGTTTAACGGCGCAATCGGTGTGATGCAGAAGGTGCATCAAAGCTCGGCGCACAGGGAGGAACTTGCCGTGTTCCTCCTTACGGCCTTCCTGTTTTCCGCGGTGTTCTCCGCCGTCATGATTCCGGTTTTCCGCAGGAGAGAAGGGAGAATCTCGGTGCTGGAAAAGGGAAAAGGAAAGAAATTTCTGATTGTCGGCGCGGTCTGCGGCGTGTTCATCGCGTTCTGCAATCAGATTAACATGTACCTTTCCGGTGTGATGCCATCCGTTCTTTTCTTTCCGGTGGTCAACGGCGGCTGTATGATTTTGACCGCTTTCGTGGGTGTTCTGTTTCTGCGGGAACGGTTCTCTGTGAAGCAGTGGATCGGGCTTGTGGTCGGCACCGCCGCCATCTTTCTGCTTTGTGCGGCGTGAGGGGAAACGGCGGATTGCTGAATGCTGCAGCATTCAGGCCTTGTCAAAAAAATGGATTGAACGTGAGTTCGATGGGATTCGGGGAAAAACTTTTTCTGGGAAAGTTCCTCCCCGTCGAACTCACGTTACTATAGAAACAGGCAGTATCGATCACTGCCTGAAGTTATCAGGAGGAGCAGTATG
>JBJFGC010000022.1:0-6157 GCA_051892315.1 Eubacteriales bacterium | reverse complement strand
AAAATTGGTCGAATGGTATTATACCACACAATACAGAATTTGTCAATGTTATTTTTTTGTTTGATTCGCTTTAAATTCTTGTTTGTTCTCCTATAAAATACTTTCCGAAAAGTGGATTTTTTGACATGTTCGTGAAAACGGAAGGAGAATCCGAAGATGTAGTAAATTTTTTTGAAAAATCTATCATATCCTCTTGAAAAATACGCAAAAATATTATAGAATAAGACGTATGCAATTTTATTTTATACGGAAAGGGGATTATCCCGCACAAGGGTGGGATAATATTCAAAATTTATGGTTGTAGCAGGCGATTTTGAAAACGGTATTACCTTTGATATGGATGGCCAGGTCATGCAGGTCATCGAATTCCAGCATGTAAAGCCCGGCAAGGGTGCCGCATTTGTCCGTACCAAGCTGAGAAACGTGATTACCGGTGCGGTCGTGGAAAAAACCTTCTCCCCCACAGACAAATACAACGATGCAAGAATCGAACGCAAGGATATGCAGTATCTTTACAGCGACGGCGATCTGTACTACTTCATGGACCTCGATTCCTACGAACAGGTTCCGATCGGCAAAGATCTCATCGGCGACAACTTCAAGTTTGTCAAGGAAGAAATGATCTGCAAGATTCACTCTTATCAGGAAAAGCCTTTCGCTGTTGAACCTCCGATGTTTGTAACCCTTGAGGTTGTTGACTGCGAACCCGGCGTTCGCGGCGACACCGCAACCGGCGCGACCAAGAACGCGACCGTTGAAACCGGCGCGGTTCTCCGTGTTCCGCTGTTCATTAACCAGGGCGACGTCATCAAGATTGACACCCGTACTTCCGAATATCTGGAACGCGCTTAACTTTTGTTTCATTGGCGGGGAGGTACTTTTTTGCAAAAGTACCTCCCTCCTGTTGCCGGCGCCGGACGCGGCGGCCCCTGAAAAATTTTTCATCACGATAGAAAAAGGAGAAACCAGCATGAAATCCAAGGAATACAGCTCTTATATCAAGGGCCTCATCGAAGGCGCAAATCTTGATCTTACCACGCCCGAGGGCAAGGTACTCTCTGCTCTGACCGAGCTTGCCGGACAGATGGCGGACGAAATTGACGCGCTTACCGCGAAGGTTGAGACCTGCAACGCCTACATCGAGGAAATCGACGAAGACCTCGGCGCGGTGGAAGAAGTTCTCTACGGAGAGGATGGCTGCGACTGCTGCGGCGAGGATGAGGATGACTGCGACGGCTGCGACTGCTGCTGCGGTGAGGACGATGAGGAGGACGACGACGAGGAATACTACTGCGCAATGTGTCCGAACTGCGGTGGGAAAATTTTCTTCGACGATTCCGTCAATCCGGAAGACATTATCTGCCCTTCCTGCCAGAAGCCCCTGGTTGACGACGACAGTGACCTTGAGGAAATCGACGGCGACGAAGAGTAACGGCGTGCGGAAGCATACGGAGTGCCTTTGATTGGGATCCTTTTTTCCAAAAAGGGTCCCGTAAGGTCCCGTTGGAGAAAAATAAACATTGACTTCAAAAAAATAGTGTGTTATAATATTTTATAGAAGATAAGATTCAGAATGTGAGGTGAGAACATGGACGGCAGTAGTTGTAGTCGAGGGACAGACACGGTATTCACAGGTTGTCGGGTGAGATACGGCTGCACACCGTCTGTGGGCTGACCGTTTTTTCGCTTTTTCTGCGGCTGCCATTGTCCGTTTCTGACGCTGCACTACATTGCGCGAGGCGCGTGCGGCGAACGCCTGACCGGGACAGTGGTTTTTTGCGCCCATTTTTCCGGAGTTTGACGGGAACCATGCTTTCCTTGCGCGGAGCGAACCCTGAAATTCGCTTTTTCATAATGTGTATAGGAGGCAGAGGACAAGGATGACAAACACCAAGAACATGGCCATCGAAACGGTGGCTTCGGGAATGTGTCCGGACTACCGGACGGAGATTGCGGAAATCCTTCGCAGCAATCTGACGCCAAAGCTCATGCGGGACCGGATTCTGGACCATCACGAAAAGGATATTGCCGCAGCAATGGAACTGTTAAGCGGAGAAGAGCGGTTCCGGCTGTACAATATCCTCGATACGGAGGCACTGGCCGGGGTGCTGGCCTACTCCGAGAAAAGAGACGATTTCCTCGCGGAGCTGGGGATCCGCCGGAGAGTGGATATTCTTTCCCGGCTTGAGCCGGCCGATGCTGCGGAGTACCTTCAGCAAGTGGAAAAGCAGGAGCGCAGCGTGCTGATGGACCTGATGGACGAAGAGGTTCGGAAGGAAATTGCGCTGCTTTGTTCCTTTGAGGAAGATGAAATCGGCAGCCAGATGACCACCAACTACATCTCCATCCGTGCCGGCATCAGTGTGCGGCAGGCGATGCGCGAGCTGGTGGCGCAGGCTGCGGATAACGACAACATTTCCACCATTTACGTTGTGGATGAGGAAGAGACGCTGATCGGCGCCATTGATTTAAAGGATCTGATCATCGCCCGCGAGAACACGCCGCTTGAGGAGATCACCATGACCTCCTACCCCTATGTGTACGCGGTGGAGCAGATTGAGGACTGCATTGAACGACTCAAGCAGTATTCGGAGGACTCCATCCCTGTTCTGGACGGGGACAGCAAGCTGAAGGGGGTACTGACGGCACAGGACATCACCCGCCTTGTTGATCAGGAAATGGGCGACGACTACGCCAAGCTCGCAGGTTTGACCGCTGAAGAAGATTTGCGGGAGCCTCTGAAAAAAAGCATTGGCAAACGGCTGCCCTGGCTGATGGTGCTGTTGGGTCTCGGAATTATCGTTTCCGGTGTGGTGGGCCTTTTTGAAAAAGTTGTGGCACAGCTGGCGCTGATTGTATGCTTTCAGTCTCTGATTCTGGATATGGCGGGCAACGTCGGAACGCAGTCCCTGGCCATTACCATACGAATCCTGACCGACGGACAGCTGACCGGAAAACAGAAGCTGGCGCTGGTCGCAAAGGAAGCGCGCGTCGGTCTGTGCAGCGGGGGGATTCTCGGCATTCTGTCTTTTCTCGTGGTCGGGCTGTACCTGTTCCTATTGAAGGGGGAACCCGCCGCACTTGCTTTTTCGGTTTCCCTCTGTACCGGTTCCGCGCTGCTTATCTCCATGCTTTTGTCCAGCATTGTCGGGACCGTCATTCCGCTCGGTTTCCAGAAGATCAAAATTGACCCCGCGGTTGCTTCCGGTCCGCTGATTACGACCGTCAACGACCTTGTCGCGGTGGTAGCCTATTACGGTATGGCTTGGTTCTTCCTGATTCACACGCTGCATTTTTGAACGAATGCGGGGAATCCCTGGCTTCTATTTCACAATGACAGATTGAACATCAAAAGGAGGAAAATACCTATGGAGAAAAATTACGCGGATTTTGCGGTCGCTCAGACAGCAGCGCTGCTTGCGATTGACAGTCCTACCGGATATACCGCTGACGCTGCCGAATGGGTCCGGAATGCGTTTGAGACGCTGGGCTTTACCTCTTCCATAACCCGTAAGGGCGGTGTCTTTGTGGATTTGGGCGGTGAGGACAGCGAAAACGCTCTTTTGCTTGAGGCTCATGTCGATACGCTGGGCGCAATGGTTGCGGAGGTCAAGGGAAACGGTCGCCTTCGCCTGACCGGTCTGGGCGGTCTTCGCGCGGAAAACGCGGAAACGGAAAATGTGCGGGTCCACACACGTGACGGGAAGGTATATGAAGGGACCTTCCAGCTCTGCAACGCCTCGGTTCACGTGAACGGCAGCTACGGCGACACCAAGCGCAGCTTTTCCACCACTGAGGTCGTGCTGGACGAAGACACTGCTTCTGCCGAGGATACACGTGCACTGGGCATCGAGGTCGGCGACATTGTGGCGTTTGACCCGCGGACGAAGGTGACGGAGAAAGGCTATATCAAGAGCCGTTTTCTGGACGACAAGCTGTCCGTCGGCATTCTGCTCGGGCTTGCGAAATATCTGAAGGATGAGGGCAAAACGCCCGCCCGCCGGGTTTACGCGCACGTAACTGTTTACGAGGAGGTTGGTCACGGCGGAGCGGCTTCGGTTCCGGAAGGGGTAACCGAAGCGATTTCGGTGGACATGGGCTGCGTCGGCGACGGACTTTCCTGTACGGAAAAAATGGTTTCGATCTGTGCGAAGGATTCCGGAGGCCCGTACTCTTACGAAGTGGTCGGAAAGCTGATCGACGCGGCGAAACGCGAGGGCGCGGACTATGCCGTCGATGTATATCCCTTCTACGGTTCTGACGTCGAAGCAACGCTGAACGCGGGCTGCGACCTCCGCCACGGTCTGATCGGCGCCGGCGTCTACGCCAGCCACGGCTACGAACGTTCCCATGTCGACGGCGTCTGCAACACGCTGAAGGTACTGAAGGGTTATCTGGAAGTTTGAAAAAGGGGAGGGGAAACTTTTTTGGAAAAAATTGAGTCGCTGCATGAACTCCGTTTTCCATGTTCCTCTCCAAAGCGTTCCTGAACTTCAAAAAGAAAAAGCTGGATGCAAATCAATCGATTTGCATCCAGCTTTATTTTTATAGACAAAGGATAAACAGAGATTTCACGCTTCGCACCTTTTATGAAAATTTTTGCGAATTGGTGTGCGGCCGAGATTGGCTGCGTGAACGCGGGACGTTTTTCCAAAAGCCCCTCCCCGGGAAAACTTTAAATCCCAAGATAAGCCCCTCCGTCCACAAGAACCCGCTGGATTTCGCGGACATTGACGTTCTGGACGGTGGTGTTGGTTTTGTTGGCAACGGCGGCTGCGGCGCCGGCTGCCTCGCCGGTGGTGGAGCAGATGGGCATGATGCGGATGGAGGCCTGGGCTTCGTGCGTAGCCGAGATGCAGCGGCCGCCGACGAGGAGGTTTTCCGCATCGCAGGCTTTGGGAATGAGCGAACGGTAGGGGATGGTGTACCATGTCCCGGCCTTGAAGTAGTAGTGGCTGGTGCCGCTGCCTTCCGGATTGTGGATATCGATGTCGTAGTTTCCGGCAGCGATGGCGTCATCGAACTTGGTGCAGGCGACGAGGTCGTCACCGGTCAGGACGTACGCGCCGTCAAGCATCCGGCTTTCGCGTACGCCGATGCTCGGCGCGGTGTAAACCAGCTTGGCGTTTTCCATGCCCGCGAGGTGGTTCGCACGGAAGAAATCCAGAAGCTCTTTGACCTGCCGTCTGGCTTCCATTTCGGCGCGGGTGACATCGAAGGGATCGACAGGGTTGAGACGGACGACACGGGTGGTGTTGAAGTGGAGCATTCCGTCAATAGGGTAGTCGAAGACGAGAATGTCTTCGCGGGGATTGGTGAAGCGACCGGCGTCGAGCCATTCCCTGTGCAGACGGCGCATTTCCTCCCGATTGGCGAAGAAGGCTTTTTTATCCACGTTGGCGACACGGAAACAGAGGGTCATCGGCTGGCAGAGGTGATCCGGCTCCCGTCCGAGAACGGTCGGGACACCGCTCATCACACAGAGATCCGCGTCGCCGGTGCAGTCGATGAACATTTTGCCGGAGAAGGTAAGAACGCCGGCCTTGGTGGCGACAGAGACGGAGGTCAGGCGCGCGCCGTCCCGTGCGACGCCGCAGAGGGTAGCGTGGAACAGTACCTGGACGCCGGCCTCGGTGACTTTCCGATCGAGCAGGAGCTTGAGCGCCTCGTCAAGAAATTCTGCGTCACCGCGGATGTCGCCGGTTTGACGAAGCTCCTCCACGATTTCGGCCAGAACACCGCGGCTGAGGTAATGCCGGGTCGTATTTCCTTCCTCGTCCTTCCGAGAGGTTGCGTAGGGCATCAGCGGGAAAATCAGACAGTTGGAGGCTGCCCCGCCCAGAAATCCGGACGCTTCCAGAAGAAGAACGCGCTGTCCCTGCCTTGCTGCTGTGAGGGCTGCCGCGCATCCGGTAAATCCGCCGCCCAGAACGACAACATCATAGTTGGTTTCGTAGGTCATAAGGATTCTCCTTTTCGTTTTTTTCTTCATTTTACTCGATTGGGGAGAACTTGTCAAGGGGATGTTTGTTTTTTGCTGGTTTGGGCCGGTGCCATGGAAACCGGAGAAAAGAAGATTTCTCTTGACCTCGCGGACTTTTTGAGGCGCTGTTTTGCGGCTCATCGCTGACCACAAACGAGCTTTCTTCGTTGAGCG
>JBJFGC010000021.1:0-1625 GCA_051892315.1 Eubacteriales bacterium | reverse complement strand
GATAAAATGACGGAGTATTGCGGAATTGCTTACCGCGCGTTTCCTGAATGCCGCATGGATTTCTATATACCGAAAGGAAATGCAGAGAAAACGCCGATGTACCTTCATTTTCATGGGGGAGGACTGGAGAGCGGGACAAGGCGTGAGCCCTATATTCTTGAGCTGGCGGAAAGGTATGGCATTGCGGTTGCCAGCGCGGACTATCGTATGTACCCGAACGCACGGTTTCCGGAGTTTATCGAGGATGCGGCCGCCGCGTGTGCGTACGTTGTGCAAAAAGCTGCCGGAAAATATCCAAAAATCTTCGTCGGCGGCTCCTCGGCGGGAGCGTATCTGGCTATGATGCTTTACTTTGCCCCGGATTATCTTGCATCCGTCGGATTGCGCGCGGAGAATTTCGCAGGCTTTGTCTTGGATGCCGGTCAGCCGACGACGCATTTCAATGTCCTGCGCGAACGCGGACTCGATCCACGGGCCGTCCGTGTGGATGAGGCTTCCGCATTGTATTTTGTAGACCGTCCCATCCAGAATCCTGCGGACAAGCCGCCGATGCTGGTGATCAATGCCGAACGCGATATGGAAAACCGTCGCGAACAGACCATGCTCCTGCTGGGTGTCATGAAAACCTTCGGCTACGATATGACAAAGGTAAGGTATGCTCTCATGGAGGATTGCGGTCACTGTGAGTACTGCAGCAAACGCGGCGCAGACGGACAGTTTCTCATCAATCCTACGCTCGCGGACTTTATACTGGGTGGCGGCGTGTAAACAAAAAGTAAATATTGCGTTTTTTCGCTCCAAAACCGCGGATTTGTGCTATAATTAAAAAGTATGCTAATTTAATAAATCAAAGAAAAGGATCGAATCACGTGAAAAACATCAGACACATTGTGCTGCTGCTGGTTACGGTCCTTCTGCTCGCGTCCTGCGGCACGGAGGAACCGGGATTTACCGTCGGCACTTCCGACGAAAGCTCTGTCGGAGATCAGGTTGTACAGTATAACCTTGGAAAGGAAGGTACGTCAATTGACGCCGAGCCGTACGACTATATGGCCAACGATCTGACTTCCTTCATCCAGTTAGGCGAGTACAGGAATCTCGAGGTTACGCGGGAGTCCGCTTTTCTCACCGATGAGGAATTCGAGGATGAAATTGACAACCTGTTAGAAAGCTATTCCTATTATGCGGAAGAGACCGGGCGCGCGGTGGAAGAAGGCGATAGGGTTCTGGTGGATTGCGCAGGTTATCTTGACGGCGTGGCTTTTGAGGGCGGAACTGCAACGGGGCAGACCGTTGTAGCCGCGGCCAATACCGGTTATATCGAAGGCTTTGCTGAGGCCTTCATCGGACAGATGCCCGGGGAAGAATTTTCGTTTAACGTTACTTTTCCTGAAAGCTACGGCAACGTCGACCTGGCGGGCAGGGAAGTGACCTTTGTCTGTACCGTTCATTCGATTCAGGGAACAGAGGAAATCGTCCCTGAACTGACCGATGCGTTTGTCAGCGAAACGTTCGGGTACAATAACGTAGAGGAGTTCCGGATTATCTACCGGGATACGGTGGAACAGCAGAAAGCCTATTATGTGGAAAGCAATATGTACTCCGAGCTTTGGACGGCGGTTGTG
>JBJFGC010000020.1:0-6173 GCA_051892315.1 Eubacteriales bacterium | reverse complement strand
ATCATACGTCCCGCAGCGATCAGATTTTGCCATTTTTCGGGGACGATGCAGCGGAAAGGGAGCTGATAATAAGTAGGAATGGGGACATCAGCGGAGATTCCTTGCTCCTTCCGCCAGTTTCCTTCCGAATGGGAGCCATCCTCCATTTCGATGGAATAGGAGCCATCGAAATGCCGGAAGGTAATGCCGTGCTTGGCATGATGGATATCTACGCCGTAGGTGCCATTCAAAATGACGTCTTCGTATTTTTTCCCAAGCAGCAGATCCAACTCCTTGGCCTGGTACCGGGTTTTGTAATGGACGGTTTCCCGGATACCAAGATGCGAACAGGAGCATAGATTGTTGTACACCGCACCCGGTTTTCCGTATTGATTGAGCAGCTCAACAACGGCCCGTATCTTTCGTCTCCCCTCCACTTCCGCTTGGGAAAGCTCCGCAGCACGGTCACAGCGAAGGCCAAAAACATGGGTTTCCGCACGCATACTAACCTCGCGGCATCTCGGAACCACGCAGGACCATCCCCAGTCCGGACTCAGCCCGAATTCCTCTCCATATTTGGCAATCAGTCCTTGTACGTCCACATCCTCTGTGTCTCCCTGGAGCAAAAAACATGCGGAGGGGGGCTGGATGTTGTCGTGAACATAGGATTCCATACCGAGATCCCGTGCAAGATCGCCGTCACCTGTGGCATCAATGAAAAAGTCGGCCTTGACAGCGCTGCGTCCGTCCTTATTTTGAATCAGAATAGCCGTTATTTTATTGTCTTCGGTGATCAGGCCGACATAATAGGTGTGAAACAGATACGTAACTCCGCTTTCCAGTACAAGGCGGTCCAGTTCTGTTTTCAGTTCATGAGGGTTAAAGCAGTGGGAGCCCGCTTTATCGACATGACCGGCGTTGAAGGGTTCAAGGCGATCGGTGATTTCTTCGCTCAGTCCGGCGATAATCTGTTTTTTCCGTTCGGTATCAAGGTAGCTGTGCCAGACATTGACCAGTCCGTTGGTAGCCACGCCTCCAAAACAATTCTGTTTTTCTAAGATAAGGACTTTCAATCCCAGTCTTGCCGCCCGTACGGCGGCAAATACCCCGGTGGCAGAGCCTCCTACGACGCACAGGTCGACTTGATACGAAACCGTGGTCTTTTTCTGCGGTTCTATGATATACATTTGCTTCTTCCTCCTGAAAAGTGCTTTGATAAAAAGGACAGCCGTGTTCCTCGGAGATTCTTTCTGTTGAGAATATTTTATAACGAATTTGTGGGAAAATTCTACTCGTTTTATATCCGTTTTATCTATTTTTGTCTGATATCGATTCCACTTGCAAATTCACCGCCGCGCCGCCGGTACGTTTCCGCCGTTCTCGCGGTACGAAGCGCAGGCAAAGTCTGTGGAGAAAGTGAACCGCTGCACGAAAAGTACGGTTGACCTGCCGGAAAAAATGTGATAAAATAAAGAAAAACGAAGGACAAACGTACATATTTTTGCTCTCGCCGAACGGGAGCAGGAAATCAGCGCAAAAGCTCTGGCTGTCCGCCGGACCGTCTCAGCTGCTGCACGCTGTGTCGGATTCTCAGAACATGGAATTGCCGGGTACGGCAGCTCAAACTTAAAAAAGGAGCACGACAAAATGGAAGAAACGAAGCCCAGTGAATTGCGGCATACAAAATATAATATTTTCGACGAAAATGGAACGCTGACTTTCCGCTATAATATCAATGTATTTCCGCCTAACAATCATCCGCTTGGAAGCCGGACCTATCCCATAATCAAAATAGCAGTCGTTACCCAGGGGGAGGCGGACTGGCGATTCAAAAATACGGTTTATCACGTTCATGCCGGAGATATTGTACTGCTGCGTCCGAATCTTCTTCGTTCCATTGAAAAAGTCTATCCGGGATGCAGCATGAAGTGTGAGATGTACGAATTTCTGCCGTTGTTCCTGAAGTATAACATGAACTGTCTTCAGACCTTTTATGTGGAATCGGATGGGACCAGGGATGTCATACCGGCCGGGTCACCGGATTCGGACCGACTGCTGTCCCTGTTTTCGGACATACGGGGAGAGGTTCTTCATCCGAACGACATGAGCGGTGAGATTATACGTGGGTATCTGATCGTAGCACTTGCTCTCATCGATCGAATGATGTCTTCGGGAGAGATCCGAAATTCTGTGACGGTTACCAATACCAATTCGGATCCGATCTACGATTGCGGGGGCAATTCATCGGAGAAACCTGACAAAATGCTTTCCTCGAGCGGATATCGTGCGTTTGATATGGCGTATATTACCAATTTCATCGATGAGCACCTATCAGATGAGATCAATGTGGATGACTTGGCAAAGGTAGTCCATATGAGCAGAAGCCATTTTTATAAAATTTTCCGTCAGTACAATGGGATTAGCGTGAATCAGTATATCCTGCAGAGCCGCATCAAAAATACCGTTCAGCTTCTTCTTACCAATAACAGCAATATTTTGGAAGCGGCTTATCAGAGCGGCTTTACCAGCAGCTCCGGGTTTTATAAAGCATTCAAGCAAATCATGGGAGTAACACCGAAGGAGTATCTGAAATTCATCAAGGGAGCGTAAAAAACGACGGCGAGAGAACGTGCGTCCGATGAAAGAAAAAGTTCAGAAAAACAGCAAAAAAACACCCTTGAATCAACGATCCAAGGGTGTTTTTCAGTTATGTAAAAGGAATTGGAACTACCTATCGGATTCCTCCCCGTACCATACCATCCAGCCTGTCTCGGTGTCGGTCCGTTTTGCGGCGGACGCGGCCTCGGAAAGCGGCATTGCGTGGGCGAGATGCAGGTAAAACAGGTGAATCACAAAAAACAGTGCGGCGCTTCCCTCGATATAGTCCCGCGGCGCGAGATACGCTGTCCCGTGCTCCGTGAACGCCGCAGCCATCGCGAGGGTTCCGGTCGTGCAGGCAGTGCTGATGCAGAGCGCCGGTGAAAGACGGAGATTGGCGCGCACGTCCCTTGCCGAAATCCGATGCGGCTCGCCGTCCCGGTAAAGCTCCGGCGCGAGCTCCGGCATGAGAAATTCTCCATCTTCACCGTGACCGCAGAAGAGCAGCACATCCGGCGTAAATGGGACATGCCCGCGCAGAAGATTCAAAAAATCGTCCGGCCGTCCGAGATACTGGATCAAAACGGACGCGCCGAACGATTCCAGCGCGGCGCGCAGTGCGAACGCTTCGGTATCGCAGCCGGCGACGGCGATGAGGATGGTCATGGAATTATCCCCGGTATGGGTTTCCGTTGATGGTGACCGAGGCGGTTTCGGAAACGGTGATGTCCGTTCCGTCCAGCGCATTGTCCACAACGTTCATGGTTACAGTGCCGTCACGGAAGGCGATCGCGGACGCGCATTTGAGCCCGTTGTTGTTGGCCTGAATGGTGGTCGTACCACCGTTGACGGTGATGCGGGATACGGCTTGAATTGCCTCGTCGTCCGAGGTGATATCCAGCGTGCCGCCGTTGATTTCCACGTAGCCGACAAGGTCGGTTTCGTAGTTGGTGGACTTGATGCCGTCGCCCAATGCGGTGATTTTCAGTTCGCCGCCGTTGATAACGAGGGAATCCTTGCCCTTGATGCCGTGGTTGACCGCATCAATCGTGAGGACGCCGCCGTTGATGGTGAGGTCGTCCTTCCCGACGATGCCGTTCATGTAGTTGGCGTCAATCGTAAGGGAACCGGTGCCGGCGATGACGAGGTCGTCCTTGGAGAAAAGAACTGCGTCGGGTTCGTCGTCCTCGGGGTTGTCAAAGGTGTAGGAATCGCCGTCCGTGAGGGTGTTGACCGAGCCTTCATAGAGGTTGATTTCCGTGTTCTGCGCCTTCTTTATGTAGATGCATGCACCGTCTTTGTTGGTGATGCTTGCGTTGTTAAGAATCAGCCGAACCTCTCCCGCGTCCACGCAGTCTACGTAAATCTGGCCGTCGTCGAGCGTGCCGGTCAGCACATACGTTCCGGAGGAGGTGATGGCAACGCGGTCTTCCGTGATGTAGACGGATTGCGACTCGCAGGTGGCAATGTCACCGTTCAGGAGGATTTCGGTAGAATTTTTCAGAGAGGGGGTGTCGGAGGCTTCTTCACCGCCGCATGCGGTCAGCACAGCCGCTGCCGTCAGGACAGCCAGGACTGCCGCTGTGATTTTTTTTGTCATCATCTTTTTTTCCCGATTCATCGGGAATCCTTTCCTTCATTTTCGCAAATAGTTCTTTTGCACGCATTTTACATCTTTTTAATATTATAGCGATTATACAATAAAAACGACCGATTGTCAAGAGAAAAATGTAAAGTTTACACGGCGGTTTTGGCTATGGGATAGGGAGAGCAAGCTGTACGGCGTTTTTTGCTGATCATCACAAAAGATTTATAAATTATTCAAAAATAATTCAATATAACGGGTCGAAATTTATGTATAATTAAGATAAAAATCAGAAGAAACGGGGAGGAAGCATAGCAGATTGCATCCATACCCGGCAAAACGGGAACGGATGACCGGCTATTTTCTTCCGGAAAATGACTGCGCGCGGCCTTCTCAGGCGGAAACCGCCGGATGCGATCGTGAAAATCCTTACGAAACTTCTGGAGGAGATCCGCCGCAGGAAGGAAACGTATCCCTTCATCGGCGGGCGGTTTGTCGCAGAATTGACGGCTGCATACAGCAGAGCGACGACATGCGGTAGAGGGTTCTTCCTCTGCGGGAGCTGTGCCGGGATTACGCGGGCCGGACCTGAAAAGGCTTGGACTCTTTTTTCAAAATTTTGTACCATGAAAGGAGAACTTTGGTATGAAAAAAACAATCTCTCTTCTGCTCGCGCTGCTGATGCTTGGCGCGTCCGTTGCCGCATGCAGTGACGCCGGCGGCGGTGAAAACGAGAATGCCGGAGAAAAAAACACGGGGACGTCCCCATCCTCCGATCCGTTGAATACCGATGGCGAAACGGAGGCGGAGGAAACCGAGGCCAGCCGTGCCTCCATTCCGGACGACCTGCCGGAGCGTGACTTCGAGGGACGCGATTTTATCGTGCTTGGTTCCGACGATGAGCATTTCGGGGATTACGTGGTCGTTGAAGAGCTGAACGGTGAGGTCGTCAACGACAGCGTTTATTCGAGAAACCTCACCATTGAGGAACGCTTCAACGCCAAGGTCGCACGGTACGCTCTCAGCTCCTATGGAGACACGACGACGGCCATCAAGACGGCGGTTCAGGCCGGCGACTCCGAAACTTTCCATCTGGTTTCTTACCATGTGGTTGAAGCCGGCGGTGTTGCGATGCAGGAGTTCTTCATGAACTGGTATGATATTCCGCACATCAACTTTGAAAAGCCGTGGTGGTCTCTTTCGACGGTCAATGACCTTTCCGTCAACGATCACTGTTTCCTTGCCGTCGGTGACGCGGCGGTGTCCTCGATCTCCCAGACCTACTGCGTTCTGTACGACAAGGACGCGGTCAAGAATTACAACCTGGAGGATCTGTACACCACGGTCCGCGACGGAAAATGGACGATGGACTATCTCATTGGGATCTGCGAGACGGTGTCTCTGGATCTTGACGGCAACGGCCAGATGGATGAAAACGATTATTTCGGCCTTGCCTCCAGTCCGTATTCCGCGGTCAATACTTATTTGTGGGCCTGCGACAACCAGATTTTTGTCAAGCAGGATGACGGCAGCATGGTGTTCTCCTACTACAACGAACATCTTGTCGACATTTTCGACAAGGTATACAAGCTGTTCAAGGAGACCGGCGGTGTCTATGCACCGGCAAAGAGCGATCACATGATCGGCATCAAGCAGTTCCAGAATTACGGTTCTCTGTTCTGCAACTCGCTTCTTTCCCATACGACCAACTACCTCACGGAGTACGAGCATGAGTACGGCATCATCCCGTACCCGAAGTACGACGAAGCGCAGGCGAGATACAAGACGATGGTGGACGGCAACCACGAGGCAATGGCCGTTGCAAAGAATGCGGTGGACCTTGATTTCATCGGCGTTCTTACGGAGGTCATGTGTGCCGAGGCGTACAAGCAGATTCTGCCAGCTTACTATGACGTTTGTCTGAAGCAGCGGTACGCTTCGTCTCCGGAGGATGCGGAAATGATCGAGCTTTGCGTGGATTCGAGAGTTTTTGACCTTGGCTATGTCTACG
>JBJFGC010000019.1:0-1633 GCA_051892315.1 Eubacteriales bacterium | reverse complement strand
TTATTTGATATGGGGGAACAAAGCAATGTCCGATTATCTCAGTCATATTGCGGATGACCAACGGGAACAAAGCAATCTTTCCCACCTCACCGGAACAGCCCAATTATGCAGTGAATTTGCCGCCCATTTCGATGCACGCGACCTTGGCCGGCTTGCGGGTATGGCACACGATATCGGAAAATACACACAGGAATTCCAGAATCGTCTGAAAGCAAACGGAAAAAAAGTCGATCACTCCACAGCCGGTGCACTGGAATGCCTGAAAATCGGTCAGCTCCATGCCGCGTATGCCGTTCTCGGCCATCACAGCGGACTTCCCGACGGCGGTGTATCGGATGAACGATCGGGCTCCACCTTTTTCGGGCGGATCAATCGTGGAAAGGATGGGCAGATCTGCAATTATTCCTACTGGAAAAACGAAATCACACTGCCTGATGCGGTCGTGCCGTCCTACCTTAATAAAAACTGCCTCACGGATCTTTTCTTTATCCGGATGCTGTACTCCTGCCTTGTCGATGCGGACTTCCTCGATACAGCCAGTTTTATGCTGGGAGAACCCTACATCGACCGTTCTTATTCCGATATGTCCGAACTGAACCGCCGACTGGATGCGTATCTCTCGGATTGGTTCCCACCGAAAAACGAGCTGAACGCCAAACGATGTGCCATCCTCTCCGCCTGTATGGAACGGGCGGAAAGCGAATCGTCCGGTCTGCTTACCCTGACCGTTCCTACCGGGGGCGGCAAAACGGTTGCGTCCCTTGCGTTCGCACTGCGCCGTGCGTGTCAGGCGAAGGATCCCAAACGCCGTATTATCTACGTAATTCCCTACACCTCCATCATCGAACAGACCGCCGATATTTTCCGAAAAATCCTTGGTGATGAAAATGTGCTCGAACATCACAGCGGGATTCTTTACGACGCAGCTGACGAGCTGAACAAAGATAACATTCGCCATGCACGTGCGATCGAAAACTGGGATGCTCCGGTTGTCGTGACAACAGCGGTGCAATTTTTTGAATCTCTTTATGCAAACCGCAGTTCCAAATGTCGGAAACTTCATAATATCACAGACAGTATTATCATCTTTGACGAAGCTCAGATGCTGCCGCTTCCCTATCTGCGGCCCTGCATCCATGCAGTTTCCCAGCTGATCGCGCATTATGGTGTAACGGCCGTTCTTTGTACCGCAACCCAACCGGTCCTGGAACCGTTTTTCGCAGAGTATCTGCCCCATGTTTCTCCTCGTGAACTCTGTCCGGCCGAACTGCAGAATGACGAAATGTTCCAACGTGTATCTTTCCGTCACGCAGGCACGCTGAGTTACAATGCCCTCGCCGCCGAATTAAAGGAACACCCGCAGGTATTGTGCATTGTCAACAGCCGTGCAGGGGCACATGAAATCTATGATTTACTGGAATCGGATGACTGTTTCCATTTATCCACTCTCATGACGGCTGCCGACCGCAAAAAAATTCTGGCAGACATCCGGGAACGTCTCAATCATCATCTTCCCTGCCGCGTCGTATCTACTTCCCTGATCGAAGCCGGTGTTGACGTGGATTTTCCCGCCGTCTACCGGGAAGAAGCAGGTCTTGATTCCATCCTGCAGGCAGCGGGACGCTGCAACCGG
>JBJFGC010000018.1:0-1643 GCA_051892315.1 Eubacteriales bacterium | reverse complement strand
TCCTTCTTCCCCATGATGTCCGAAAAACGCGAGGACACCTACCTCGCCGGCAACTCAATGGGCGGCTACGGCTCGATGGCGCTGGCCCTCACCTATCCGGACAAATTCTCCGTTGCCGCTCCGCTTTCCGGCGCCTTTGATCCGAAGTGGCTTTATGACCCGTCCCATCCCGAAAACACCTATTTTTCCGACATTTTCGGCGAACTCCAGGATTTCGACGGCTCGCCGAACGACCTGTGGCACCTTGCCAAGACCGTGAAGGAAGCCGGCGGGAACGTTCCGAAGGTCTTTCTCTGGTGCGGCACCGAGGACTTCCTGTTCAGCGTCAATACCGCCTTCCGCGACCACCTCGTCTCCCTCGGCTATGACGTCACTTACACGCAGTCTCCGGGCAACCACTCGTGGTATTACTGGGACCGCGAAATCCAGAGCGTCCTCCGTTACCTCCGCGAATACCGCAAATCCAGAAAGGAGATTTGACCATGGCTCTCATTCACGCAAACCTTCGTTCCGAGGTTCTCGGCCGCGGCGTCTCCTGCGACGTCCTTCTTCCGCAGAAATCCTCCGGACTCATCGGCATGGAAACGGCCGGTGCGGAAAAAATCCGGGTTCTCTGGCTCCTCCACGGCATGTCCGACGACTGCACCATCTGGCAGCGGCGTACTTCCATTGAACGCTACGCCGCCCCCTATGGTTTGGCCGTTGTCATGCCCGACGCGGAACTTTCGTGCTACACCAACCTCGCCCACGGCGGACGCTTCTACGATTACATCGCAAAAGAACTTCCGGACGTGCTCGGTCCGATGTTCGGCTTTTCCACGGCCCGTGAGGACAACTTCATCGCCGGACTGTCGATGGGCGGCGCGGGCTGCATGAAAATCGGGTTGGCCAACCCGGACCGGTACGCCGCGATCGGCTGTCTTTCCGCCGGGGCATTGAACCACCCCCTGCCCACCGACACAAGCGCACTGGATCCGGTAAACAACCGATACGACTATATCCGTTTCGACGGCCGCCATCTGGAAGGCTCCGAAGAAGATGTCTTTGGCAGCGCGCGGAAAATTCTCGCGGAAGGACTTCCCTGTCCGCGCATCTATCATTCGGTCGGTGCGGACGACTTTCTCCTGGGTGCGGCGCACGTAACCCGCGATTTCTTCCGCTCCTTCGACGGCAATCCCTTCGACTATACTTACGAAGAAGACCCCGGTGCGCACACATGGGAATACTGGGACCTGCACATCCAGCGGTTTCTCGCGTTTCTCGACCGCTGAATCGCTACACCTGTAGCCTGTTTTTCCACAAATGAAATTGGTAAAAATTGTGCAATCCTACAATTTATTCTTAAAGTACATTAAAATATCACAAATTCTTGAATTCTGTGTAAATTTATGCTATACTTTTTATAGGAGCAGCCATTCCGTCATGGCCAAATGCCATGCAGCTGCAGATCTTATTTTATCCTAAAAGGAGCAGAATTCACAATGAAAAAGGTTCTTACCCTGGCGCTCGCCGTCACGATGCTTGTGTCCATGGCCGCTGCAGTCAGCGCCAACCCCTCCAACTCGCACACCATCACCGCGAAATACGGTACGCCCGTAGTGGACGGTCAGATGGACGACATCTGGAACGACGCGGAAATGCAG
>JBJFGC010000017.1:0-6242 GCA_051892315.1 Eubacteriales bacterium | reverse complement strand
GGAACACCCCGTTCCTCATGACCTCCCCGCTGTACGGCATGGGACATGGCCCGTACGTCAACATTACGAACGACGAGACGGACCGCGAGGCCATCAGCGACTTCATTGACGAGTTCCGTACCGCGTACACCGAGTTCGGCGCGCCCGGTCCGGCATCGTATGAATACATCCGGCAGTATGCGTCCGAACAGGATCTCGCCGAACCGATGGAGGACGGCACGGTCTGGGCGGCCCATCACGCGGTCGGCGCGCACTTCCCGCACGACACGTGGTTCCGGGTGCATGAGATTGAGGCGTTCTACGGCAGCCTCGGAACCCTCGAAGAAAACTGCGCGCGCGGACAGTTGATTCAGGCGTGCAGCTACAAGGCGCTGTTTGAGGAGGCCAGACGGAAGTTCCCGTATACGTCGATGGCCGTCAACTGGTGCTACAACGAACCGTGGCCGTGCTTTGCGAACAACTCCGTCCTGATGTACCCGGACATCAAGCGTCCGACGTATGAGACGATCCGGGACGCGCTCCGCGATACGATGCTTTCGGCCAAGTTCTACAAGCTGCGGCACCGCGCGGGGGACGAAATCCCGGTGGAAGTGTGGACGCTGAACGACGCACCGGCGGAAAAGGCGGGTGGGCGGTTCACAGTCACGCTGAAATACGAAGATGGACGTACGGTAACACTGTACAGCGGCGCCTACGATCCCATGAAGGCGAACGCTGCGGCGAAAGCAGGAGAATTCACGTTCACCGTACCGGCGGACATCACGAAGACGTTCCAAGTGATCGTCACGGCGGAAGACGCGTCGCTGTCGTCGGAATATACGCTGTTCCGGATAGGATGAGGCAGGCATCCGCGTCCTCGGTTCCAGAGCATCACTCAACCAACGCTTTACAACTAACACAACCAATCTTTTAGTGAATTAACCGCTGTTCCCTTCCCTTTGCGTCTCCGGCATGGTACAATGTAGGCACAAACCAAAAGAAACGAGGTATCTGTCATGCAGGAAAACATTGGCGCAAAAATCGCGGAACTGAGACGTTCCCGGGAAATGAAACAGGACGAACTGGCGGAGATGGCCGGCGTGACCCCGCAGGCGGTGTCCAAATGGGAAACGGGCGCGTCCATGCCGGACATCGCCCTTCTCCCGAAGCTCGCGCAGATCTTCGGCGTCACCATCGACGAGCTGTTCGGTGCGGTCAATACGCCCCAGCCGGATGTGCAGGTGGTCCCGCCGGAAAAGCGAAAATCCTTTGACGAAATGATTCTCCGTATCCGTGTCGAGGACGGAAGCGATCATGTAAAGGTGAATCTTCCCCTTCCCCTGATCAAGCTCGCGCTGGAGATCGGTATGTCCCAGAGCATGATGAACATCGGCGGTACGGATCTGTCGAAAATCGACTTCCAGCACATTCTGATGCTCGTCGAAAACGGCGTCATCGGAAAACTGGTCGAGATTGAGGAGGAAGACGGCGCGACGGTCGTCATCGAGGTATGCTGAATGAAAGTTGTGATTCATGACAGCGACGAAAACCGGAACATCAGAATCGTCCTCCCGACGGGTCTTCTCTTTAATCCCGTGACCGCAATGCTCGCCCAGCCGTTCCTCTCCAAAGCCCTCTCCGCCAATCCCCCGCAGAAGGACACCGGCAGCGTATCCGAGCAGCCGGACACGGAAGAATCCGCAAAAGAACCATCCGAAGCCGCCCCCCAAATCAGCCGTCATGACCTCATCCGCTTCTGCAATGAAATCAACCGCATGAAGCGCCTGCACAAAAATATGCCCCTCGTCGATGTGGAAGAAGACGGCGGCGGCATGGTGAAGATTTATCTATAAAAACGTGAATTCGCGGGGGAGGGTACTTTCCCCAAAAAAGTACTCTCCCCCGCCCCACCCTCAAAAACTTTCAAAAAAAGAACAAGGTGCCGTTCAAATCCGACAAAAAATCTGCACGGCACCTTGTTTTCTTATTTTAAAGTTTTTTGAAGGGGGAACTTGTTTTCAAACAAGTTTTCCTCCCCTCAAATTCCATCGAACTCACGTCAGCCACCGCACCGGCCCCAGAAGACCGGAGGCGGGGATGGCGAGGAAGGAGGTAAAATGGTCGCGGATGGCATTGGCAAGGGTATTGGAAACCTCGATGCGGAGGACGTTGTCTCCGTCGCGGAGAACGGGGGTGAGGTCGTAGCGGTACGGCGGGCAGACGCGAACTCCGAGGTCATGGCCGTTGCACCACAGATGAGCGGTCTGGCCAACTTCGCCGAGGTCAATGGCAAGCGGCCCCTTGCTGCCCTGGAACGTACAGGTATAGCGGGCACGGCCCGAAAAGTCCGGCGTACGGCCGAAACCGGTCAGATTGAATAACGCATCCGATTTCACGTTGTCTGCGAAAACCTCGTAAGCGTTCAGGTCCGTGTACGGCGCGGCCTCCACCCGGAACGTCAGGTCGGCCGCACCGGCGGGAACCCACATCTTCTTTTCCGGATACCGTTCCGCGAAACCGGCGTCTTCCCGGTCGAACACCACCATCACGGACTGATACGGGGCAAGCTCAAGCCGCAGCCGCCCGCCGGACGCCGTCACCGCCGCCGTCTCGTCGTTCAGAAGGTCGAGCATCACACCGCGGCCGTCCACGCCGTGTAACGTCACCGCCGTGGACACCGCGTCCGTCACCGACTCGTTCACAAACATATAGATTTCCGCGCTGCCGGAAGTGCAGTGGCAGGCACGCAGCTTCGGACAGCTGTCCTCTGCCGTCAGGTCCGGCTCAAACCGTCCCGCGAGCGCGGCCAGCAGACCGTCCGGCTCCACGTCCCGTCCGAGCCGAAGCACCGGAACGCCCGCCGCGTTCAGACGGTTCAGCGCGGCCTCCAGCCGTTCGGGAAGAACCTCCGCCGCCGGCACAATCAGCACATGATAGCTTTCCTTGCCGACCCACAGCTTGCCGTCCTTCGCTTCGGCGGGGAAAACGCGGCTTCCGCTGTCGTCTGTGAAGCAGTCCGCGGGGAGAATGTCAAAGTCAATGTGCGCGTCGTACAGCAGCTTCGCCGGGACCTGCGTGAGCATCGCGCCGCCGTCCCGGTTCATCCATTCGGCGTCGGCATGGTAGAGAATCGCCGCGTCCGCCCGATGGACGCCGCCCGAAAGCAGGTGCGCCGCACGGTTGCCGTAGGTCATGAGCTTGGAGAACCCTTCAAACTGCGGGTCCACACCGTCCGCGCCGAAATGCGGCGGACAGTCCGGGTCGGGGAACGACGGTGAAAAGGCGTGCGGGACAAAATGGTTGACGCCGCGCACGAGAAGGTAGTCCAGCAGCCATTTCATCGTCGGCGTTCCCTCCGCCCAGCCGTACGCACCGAAAACCTCGCACATCGCGCGGCCTTCCGTCTGCGTGCCAATGTGAGCGAACGAGGAGGCCAGCTTGGCGAGAACATAGTCGAAAAACGCGGGGTCCGCGTTGTTGCCGAACGCGCTGGCCGTGTGGATGTAGTCGGACATGCCGGGGAGAATCTGGTGCAGGACGATGTCGATGCCGCTCATGTGCTGTCCGTCAAGCGCGCGGAAGTAGTGACCGGCGCTGCAGCCGAGCCGGGCATGGGCGTTCATATCCTCGATGATGTGGCCGATGTACCGGACGCCATGTGCCTCGCACCAGTCGCCGAGCTGACGCGTGAAGCTGTCACGGTAGAGCTTCGTGACGGCGTCCATGTAGGCATGACGGACCGCAGGCGTTGCCTCGCCCAAATTGAACCAAAGGGCAGGCAGAAGGGCGCAGAGGTCCGCAGGCTCCCGTCCGCACGACGCGGCCATCATGGCGGGGATGCGCTCGTTCCACGGCAGAGCAAGACCGGGCATTCCCACCCGATGATTGTACATGCCAAAATCGTCGGAGTGAGAACCGTACCATGTGTTGCCGAGAGACGGCTCGTCTGAGAAGAAACCGGCAATGGTCGAGCCGAACCGATCGCCGTAGTGGGCGAAATGAGGCTCATACACGGCGTCAATCAGAACGCGCACGGATTCGGGACGGAGCATGTCAACGTAGTCCCCGTGCTGTGTCCCGCGGCGGGAGCGGTACAGGAAAAAGACGCGCCAGCATCCCGCAGGGACAGAAAAGTGCAGAAATGAGCCATGGACACCGTCGGTCAGCCGAAGGGGTTCGGGAGCACAGTCCTCGCCCACGCCGGTACGGGGATAGGCAAACACATCGAGCAGGACGTGGTCGTCGTTTTCCGGCTCCGCGGTCAGGAGCGCGTCGGTGAGGGGACCCATCACGTCCACATGGCGTTCCACGAGCTGCCAGCTCCGCAGCTCGGGATGGTACTTGGCGATGTGACCCGCAGCGTGACCGGTGGGAAAATGATCGTCGTCGAGAATCCAGACCTTCATCCCGCGTTTTTCGGCCTCGTCGAGGATGCGGTCCATATCGCGCCACCAGCCGTCGCCGCAGAAATCCTTATGGGGACGGGATTCCACACAGAACGCGCGGGCGCCGCTCTGGAAGATCCGTTCGACCTCGTCGGGAATGGTGTCATAATGGTCGCCGTGCTGCCAGTAAAAAGGGAGCATGTAGTTGGCTTCGCATCCACTCAGCACGTCGGAAAGGGGCTTGTACATGAAATACCTCCGTCATGAAATTTTCTATGGCTATTATTATGGCTATTATATAACAGATATTATAACAGAAATCCCGCCCTTTGACAAGATGCAGGGGTTATTTCTGATAACCATAGGCGGCCAGCATTTCGTCGAGCTTTACCTGCGCGGCCTGTTCTACAGAAGCAAAGCGTGAAGCAAGCGTGTTTGAATTTTCACGTACAAGATTGACAAAAATATGGCCAACGTTTTCCAGGGAGGTGGAGCAGAGATAGCCGATATCAAAGGTCAGCGTGTCACGGATCAGATCAAGCATTTCCGAAGACTCCTCGTCGCGTGAGGTTTTGGTTTTCAGAACAATGTCGTAATACTTCGGAATCACCGAACGCCACGATTCCGCGCACAAAGCCTCCGTAATGATGCCGGTGAATTCCACATCCAATACGTCAATCGGTACCGCAAACAGATCAAAATTGTCACGGGACGTATTGGCATAATTCTCCTGCGTCTCATCGTACATCGGATAGGGAAGAATACCGTAATCGTTCTCCATATCGCGCATTAAATTGATATTTTCAAAGTAGGTCGTCAGAAACAGTGCACGGTTTTCCGTAAATACCTTCACCGTAAGCGGCACATCGTAGCTCGGGAAACCGCCGTGGCTGTCATTGTAAATCCGGTTGACCTTCTCGAGGATGGAAACGGCACGTTCGGAATTGAGCGTCAGTTTCAGACCACCGTCCTCTGTCGGACTTACAACGTTCATTTGGCAGGAAATCTGATAAGTATCAATCGCCGGTCCGAAGTCCGAGGAAATACAGTAAATATCGTTTTCATCGTAGATACCGTTTCCATCAACATCCCACGAGACGATATCACACAGTGCCAAAAGCGTATCCAGTGTCCACTGTTTCTCACGAACCATCTGGTACAGGTCCCCGATCTGGTAATCCTCGGCAAGCTGTTTATTGAAGAAACAACCGTATATATTGTCCCAGAGCGAGATGGAATAGTCACCGGTCAGAAAATATTGCCGTCCATGGATGGTGAGCGCCTCCGATGCGCGTTCGCTCCACCACGGTTCGTTCTTCGCAATGTATGGAACATCATTCCAATTGAACAGAATCTCTTTTGTTACAATCTCAGGAACTGTGGATGCATAGCCGGCAATCAGATCGTATGCGCCGTCGTTGGCCAAAACGGAAGCGTACAGATCGTCATTCCAGGATTTTGAAGTCGTCCCCCAATCACAGGGACGCGATACGTTCTGAATTTCAATATCATACTCGTCGCTGATTTTGCTGTTCCGTTCGTAGACAGCGTCGTTGACTGCCTCGCCGGTGATCTCCTCCGGCTGAAATTTTGTACTGTATCCATCGCGCGTCAGCAAAGTGAAATTTCTCCCGTCGTATGTCTTCGCGGGAAGGTTGTCCGGATAATCTGCCCGCAGCGTTTCCGTTTTCTCCTGTTCCCCGGAAAGCAAAACGTCAGAATTTTCTTCGGCAGGCGTCTGTTCGCCGGAAGGAGCGGCAGGGGATTGACCGCAGGCGTTCAGCAGAAAACTCAGCAGAAGGCATAGGCAAAAACATGTTTTTTTCATAAAAATAACCTCCGTAAGGAATACGAAATATGTGGTATTTTCATTATATC
>JBJFGC010000016.1:0-1651 GCA_051892315.1 Eubacteriales bacterium | reverse complement strand
TGCACCAGTCCTTCAGCGTATTGTATGCGTTGACGGATTTTTCTGCGTCATGCTCGTCATCCTGGAATTTGAGAGAGAACTGAAGGCCGCCCTTGGCGTTGATTTCTTCGACAGCAATCTCCGCTGCGTTCTTGACCGCGCTGCCGTAAATTGCCGCGCCGCCGGTTGTAGGGCCGATGCCGCCGATCTTTATGGTTCCTTCACTGGACGTTCCGCCACCGCACGCGGTGAGAGTGAGGGTTGCCATCACAAGTGCGAGAACTGCCGAACCGATTTTTCTGAGTTTCATAGCGATATCTCCTTGCGGATAAAATTATTCACCATTTTGTGCATAATTACACAGCCGGTGATGAGGATAGCGAAGAAACAGAAAAAGAGAAAATTCCCGCAAAAATCCGTTCTCCGCCGAACTTCCCCCATAATATATTCCAAATCCGGCCGCAAGTCAAGCAATTTTTTCTTATGTCATCATAATAAAAAATGATATTTATGACACTTGGCACAAAACAGTTTGTAACATTTTGTACATATTTGTTGTATATTTAGTCACTTTATTCGTCGTTCACACATTGTTTACATTATGGACATGTTCTTTTGTGAAGCAGCGCTTTTTCATCGTGCCGCAGCACGGGAGGCCGAGCGTGAACGGCGAATTCCGGGTTCCGTCCACAAATTTTCCATGATATCTTGCATCCACAGCACAGATATGTTATAATGAATTGAAGGAATCTGCACCTTATTTATTTTTTTGAAACGGATAGGAGATAAAACTATGAAAGCTGTTGTTACCGTTGTCGGGCGCGATACCGTTGGGATTCTTGCGAAGGTCAGCGCTGTCTGTGCGGAGCATAACGCCAATATCATTGATGTAACGCAGTCCGTTATGAAGGAACTGTTTACGATGGTTATGCTGATCGACATTTCCAATCTGACGGACGATTTTGCCGGCATCCAGAACGCGCTTGGTGAGCTCGGCGATACAATCGGAATGAAGATTCACGTCATGCACGAGGATATCTTCAATTCCATGCATCACATCTGAGAAGGAGCCGCGCCATGCTGAACACAAAGGACATTCTTGAAACCATTCACATGATCGACGACGAAAATCTCGACATTCGTACCATCACGATGGGAATTTCCCTCCTTGACTGTGCGGACAGCGACATTGACGTCTCCTGCAAAAAAGTTTACGAAAAAGTATGCCGTCTGGCCGAACGGCTTGTGCCGGTAGGCTGTGAAATTGAAAAGACCTACGGCATTCCGATCATCAACAAGCGGATTTCCGTAACGCCGATCGCGCTTCTCACGGCCGTATCGGGCGGAAATCCGGTCAAATACGCAGAAACGCTCGAGCGCATCAGCCAAACCGTCGGCGTGAACTTTATCGGCGGCTACTCCGCGCTCGTTCACAAGGGCTTTTCGGCCGGCGACCGCGAGCTGATTGAATCCATACCGGAAGCTCTTGCGGCCACCTCGCACGTCTGTTCCTCGGTCAACATCGGTTCCACCAAGGCAGGCATCAACATGGACGCGGTCCGGATGATGGGACAGGTTGTGCTTCGTGCAGCGGAACTGACGAAGGACAACAACTGCATCGGCGCCGCAAAGCTGGTCGTCTTCTGCAATGCGCCGGAAGACAATCCGTTCA
>JBJFGC010000015.1:0-6263 GCA_051892315.1 Eubacteriales bacterium | reverse complement strand
GGTGCTGACAAACTGAGGAACAAACTCAAGAGCGATGTAGCGCAGGTCGACAAGGGTGATTTTTCGGTAACACTCCATCAGGAGCGGAGCAAGGCTGCTGCCGTAGGAATCACGGAAAATCACAAGCTCCTTGTCGTTCGGTGCCAACTTGTTCGTGATTTCGACAACCGGAACCGCGCCGCCCAGAAAGATGTCGTACATGTCCACGCCGTCCGCTTTCGACAGGGCATAGACGCCGTTGTCCGCTACCTCCGCGGCAATGTAGTTCACTTCAGCGTTGTCAATCGCGTCATTCGTGAGGTAGTACATCGTTTCCGCGCGAACCGGCAGAGCGGACTGTCCGGCGTAGACACCCTTGAAATTCAGAAGTTCGTGCGTTTCATAGGCATCCGTCCGATATTCTCCGACGCCCATACCATCCGTGAGCCGTTCGACGACGGAAGCAAGCCGTTCCTGCCGCCAGTGCGAGTCGGTTTTGTAGTAGTCGTCGAGGGTGAGCACGTCGAACAGGTCGATGGCGGTAAAGTCCGGACAGCGTTCCCACATCATGGAACGGAGCTTTTCGTAGTCCATGACCGGATGTTCGTCATCAATGAAAAAATTCTTCGGCGGAACAAGGGCGAGATAAGCCGTGTGACCGTCGGCGAGAAGGGCGTTTTGGACGACATTCAATTTGGCAGCAGCTTTTTCCACAAGGTTTTCGTTCAGCTGGTCGTCCAGCGAGGCGAGATGACCGCGGTACTCGTAGATGCCGTTGTTGTCCAGACGGAGCGTGAGCTTTTCAAAAACCGCTTTCAGACCGCGGAAGCCTTCACGCAGCGGAAACTGGTCGGGAAGGTATTTTTCAAGGTTCTGTACGAACGCACCGTCTGCGACGGTTTTCCACGTCAACGTCGGAAACTGCGTGAGGAGGCGGCGCTCTGCGGTCGAGATTTCGGTGTCCGGGAGGAGAACGGCAGCCAGACCGAACGAAAACAAAATCGCACAGAACAGGGTGATGGTGAGAAGACTGGTCAGTTTTTTCATATCAGAACCGGAAGTACAGGAACGGGTTGTAGGAACCGTCCACAAGATAAGCGGTGGAGACGAGAAGAACGGCGCAGACGAAAACCGGAAGTGCGGCGCTTACGAGGGTCCGTGCGGTGCGCGAAGACGCGTGGGTCAGCTTTTCCGCCGCATTGCGCAGCAGTGGGGTGGCGCCGACGGCAGCAGCCAGAAGAGTGCCGGCATAGCTGCGCAGGTAATAGAGCGATGCGGTGTCTGTGGGATGGGAAACATCAAACAGACCGGCAATTCGCTGGACAGCATCGGTGATGGTAGGCGAGTCAAACAGAAGAAAGCTGACCATCACAAAAAACAGGACAAGGATGTGCCGCAGAAAGGCCGGCGGTTTCGGAAGCCTTGCTGCGAGCAGCTTTTCTGCGGTGAGGAGTACGGCGAAGTAGAGTCCCCACAGGACAAACGTCCACTCCGCGCCATGCCATAGGCCGGTCAGCATCCAAACGGTCAGAAGATTGAGAATCCAGCGCGGTTTGGAGACGCGGTTGCCGCCCATTGGAATATAAACGTAATCCCGGAACCAGGAGCCGAGGGTGATGTGCCATCGACGCCAGAATTCGGAGATGCTTCCGGAAATGTAAGGATACCGGAAATTCTCCGGAAAACTGAAGCCGAAGATCCGTCCCAGTCCGATGGCCATATCGGAGTAGCCGGAAAAATCGTAATAAATCTGAAGGGATGAGGCGATGGCGTAGCCCCAGACGCCCAGCATGGAGGAACCGAGAGAGGAGCAAAGTTCACCGAGAGTATTGGCGAGAAGCACCTTTTTTCCGAGTCCAACGGAAAAGCGGAGAATTCCTGCGGTAAAGCCTTCGATGGAGTGTGTCCGTTCGGTCAGCTGGCGTTCGATGTCGGAATACCGCACGATGGGGCCGGCAATGAGCTGCGGAAACAGGGAGACGTAAAGTGCGAGGTACAGCAGACGGCGCTGAACCGGACATGTTTTTCGGTATACATCCACGGAGTAGCCCACAAGCTGGAAGGTATAGAACGAGATTCCAATGGGAAGCGAATGCCGCGGAACCGGCAGGGCAACCTTCGGAAGACGGTTGAGGTTGACAGCGAGAAATCCGGCGTATTTGTACCAGATGAGCGGCAAAAGCGACAGAACGACGGTGGCAGCCAGCCAGATTTTCCGCCGTTTTTCGTTTTCCTCACGCGCCATCCGATTGGTCAGCAGGTAGGTCTGCACGATGGAAAAGAGCATCAGGAAAAGGTAGATTGGTTCCCCGACGGCGTAAAACAAAAGAGAAAAGAGCAGAAGAACCACGTTTTTCCAGCGGTGTGGAAAGAGAAAATAACAGGCCAGCAGGACCGGCAGAAAATAATAGAGAAAGGGAAGACTTGAAAAAACCATGTTGAACCCATCTTTCGTTCCGGAGGAAGGTTTGTTGAAAAAAAGCCGCGGGGAAAAGCTTTGTGAAAAAGCTTTCCCCGCACCGTCCGTTGGTCTGTGATCGATCAGGAGAAGGTCACAATGGAGCCGACGGTTTCATAGACGCCTTCAGCAGCCTCTGTGACGGCATTCAGGATGGTGTTCACCTGATCTTTGGAGCCCATGACGAGAATAATATCGTTGTCGAGGGTGACGGAGGCAATCGATTCGGCCGTTACACAGATCCACTTGGAGGGGTTGATGCTTTCGCCGAGCGAGGTCTGAATTTCAGCCGTGTTGCTGCCGTCGGTCCGGAGGTAAACAAGGGAATACGCAATGGAACCAACGCCGGACTCCGAAAGAATGACGTCCGTAATGCCGGAGGTATCGGTCAGACCGGTGTTATAGGTAATGGAATCCATGTCCTCCATCGTGAGAGCGGTGGTCATGACCATCATGGGAAGCACATCCGGACACCGGCTGTATACGTTTGCTTCAATGAAGGAAATCGCGTCGTCGGCGGACTCAACCTTCGTTACCGCAGAAGCACCGGTATCCTCGTTGTCCGTGTTGTTTTCGTTGGTTCCGGTGTTTCCGTTTTCCGTACCGGTTCCGTTGTCCGGAAGTGTCTCCGAAACGCCGGCATTGTTTCCACCGTTTTCACTTTCGCCGGCGTTTGTTTGGTTGTTCCGGCCGCAGGAAGACAGAAGAAGAACGAGAGCAAGAAGCATTGTTGTAAGTTTTTTGAGATTCATATGCGCTGTAACCTTTCTCAGTAGCAGTAAAATTTTTCGGCTTTAGTATGCACGTTGCTTAGACGTTTTATACGCGGAAAAAGTTATGACTTTATGGTAAACAAAATGTAACGGTTTTTTGAAAATGGTTCATGAGGTATCCTCTATGAAAACGGGACCTCAGAAAATCCTCAAAGAAACCATAAGAAAATTACAGCAAAACGATTCCACATACTCCGGACAGAAGAATCACGGCAGCAGGAGGGATTTTTTGGGTAAACATCAGTGCGAGGGAGGCGGCGAAGAGGAGACAGGCAGAGAGGTTCAGGATGGAGAGGGTGACTTCCGTGAAAGACGGTACGCCGAAAAGGGCGAGAACGGCGAGGGTCAGGAAGGATGAAAGAATCATGGCACAGATGGCCGGGCGAATGCTGCTCAGAATACCGGAAAAGAGGGGACTGCTGCGGTATTTCGTGTAGAGAATGGCAAGAAGGGTGACAAGAAGACAGGACGGCGCGGCACAGCCGAGGGTAGCGGCAAGGCTTCCCGCAAAGCCGGCCGTTCGATAGCCGGCAAACGACGCGGCATTGAGTGCAATCGGACCGGGCGTGACCTCCGACAGCGTCAGAACGTCGGCGAATTCTTCGTAGGTCAGCCACCCCTGCTCCTCGACAACTACTTTTTGAATTAAGGGCAGCGCCGCATATCCGCCTCCGAACGCCAGTGCGCCAATGATAAAAAAGTGAAAAAACAGCATACAATATAGCATAGGCATCTCACAAAAGCATCCATAAAAGAAACAGAACAAAAAGGATAACGTGCAGCGGTTTTTTCAGCGCGGACCGCGTCATTCCCGCTACGGTATGAAGAAGGACCGCAGCGACCCCGCACTGCATCCCGGTCAGAAATTTTGAAAGAACGGCAATGTTCCGTAAGCCTGTGTACAGAGCGGCCAGAAGCGACATGATAAGCAGCGGCGGAAGAATGGTTCCCGCAACGGCGGTTGCTGCTCCGGAAATGCCGTGGAGCTTATAGCCGGAGAGGACGGCGGCGTTGACGGCGGAGGCGCCGGGGGCGGTCTGCGAAAGAACGGCAATGTCCAGCATTTCCTCCTCGGTCAGCCAACCGAGCCGTTCCGTATAAAGACGCCGCATGAGCGAAATCAGAACATACCCGCCGCCAAAGGCCGACGCCGACAGCTGAAGGGAGTGCAGAAAAATGGAACGGTGTGTGGGAGTTGACAGAGACATAAACAGAATACCTCCTATTTGGAAATCGTCAAAACATGATGGATTCCGTACCATTTGTTTTCACTATTATTATACTCCTTGCATTCGAATATGTAAAATGATATAATTTAATGGAATTCATAAGTATTTACTTATAAATTGCTGAAAGGAGATGAACGAAGATTACCATACGACACATCCGAATTTTCGAGGCGGTGTGCAGCTGCGGGTGCAATACAACCAAAGCGGCGGAACAGCTTCACATGACCCAACCGGCCGTCAGTCTGGCTATTTCTGAACTGGAAAGCTACTATGGCGTACTTTTGTTTGACCGGATTTCCCGCCGTCTCTACCTCAGTGAAGCCGGACGCCGTTTTCGGGAATACGCCTGCAGTATTTTGCTGACTTTTGACGATATGGAGAAAACGGTGCGCGAATGGGAAAAAAGCGGCGTTATCCGCGTGGGCGCCAGTCTTTCCATCGGCTCCATGCTGCTGCCCGGCTATGTGACACGCTTTCGGGAATGCCATCCCGAAACGACTGTCCGCGTGAAGGTAGATCGTTCCGACCGCCTCGAACAGGCCATCCTGCAGAACGAGCTGGATTTTGCATTTATGGAGGGGATCGTCCACGACGACAGTCTGATTGCGGAGGACTTCATGGAAGACAGTCTTGCCGTCATCGCGTCGGCGGATCAGTATGCGGACGGGACGGTTCTTACGCCGGACGAATTTCTGCAGATGAATTTTCTCCTGCGTGAGCATGGCAGCGGAACCCGCGAGGTTTTCGACAGTACGCTGGCCGCGCTTGAATACCCGCTTCCCGAACCGGTCTGGGAGAGTCTCAGCACCGCTGCACTGATCAACGCTGCCTGCGCGGGACTTGGTGTCGCCATCGTTCCAAAACGGATGACGGAGGAAAAAATCGCGTCCGGGCGGGTCGCGCATCTTTTGGTCGACGGCATTGATTTCCGGCGGAAATACAAAATCGTGTACCACAAAAACAAACATCTGACCGCATCCACGCTGGACTTTCTCGCGCTTTGCCGCACATGCGCCGAAGAAGAAAAAAACGAACGATAAAAAGCGCGCTGACGGTCAAAAAACATCCATTGGAAACAACTGAAATCTGGAAAGGAGTTCGTGAAAGCTCCTTCGGGAGAAGGCTTTTCACGAGAACAAAACAATGTCTGCTGCACAAAGCATTCTTTTACGCGCCATTTCCTCAGACGGTGGAATTCGCGTGCTTTTCTGCGACAGCACCGCTGTGGTGCGCCGCGCCTGTGAAATTCATCATACTTCAAAAACCATGACCGCCGTCCTCGGCCGCGCGCTGACCGGTACGGCTCTGATGTCCAGTCTGCTCAAGGATAAGGATAACACTCTCACCTTCCAGCTTCGCGGGGATGGCCCTTGCGGAAGCGTCATCTGCGTCGGCGATTACAAAGGCAACGTGCGTGGTTATGCCGACGATATGACCGTGGAGCTTCCTCCGAACAGCCTCGGAAAGCTTGACGTCGGAGGCGCGGTCGGACACGGCACGATGTACATTGTCAAGGATCTCGGTATGAGCGAGCCGTACGTCGGGGTCGCGCCCATCGTTTCCGGTGAAATTGCGGACGATATTACCGAATATTTTGCATCCAGCGAACAGACCCCCACCGTCTGTGCGCTCGGCGTTCGGGTGGACAACGACAACATGTGTTTTGCGGCGGGCGGCTATCTGGTCCAGCTCATGCCCGGCTACGACGAGGCGGATATTCCGAAAATCGAAGCCAATGTAAACGGAATGAGTTCCGTTTCCAAGCTCATTGCGGATGGAAAAAACGGAGAGGAAATCATCTCCATGATCCTGGAGGGCATCGGC
>JBJFGC010000014.1:0-6265 GCA_051892315.1 Eubacteriales bacterium | reverse complement strand
GATTTTCGGGCCTTCCTTTTCTCTGCGCCACAGCCCGAGATTCAGGCCGAATTCCTGCCAGTTATCGGTGTGGGCATGAAGAATAAAGCTGTCAATTTCGGGAATCTCCATGCAGATACGGTAGGCGCGACCGTATGCACAAGCCTGAAGGATCTCGCTTTCGGGCGTGAAGTGGGAATTGAAGCCCTGCTCGGAAAGAATGATACGGCGCCGGACCCCGCGGTAGAGATTTTCTTCCCGATAGAGGAATTCCGCCAGCACACGGAGATTCTTGAAGGTAATGCGGTATGTATCGTTGTTGTCTTCGGCGGTGGTATCGTTCCAGAAGTCCGGGAACGCCAGATTCTGCGGATAGGGATGATACGCAATGTTCCAGTAGAAATCCCCTTCGGCTCCGGCGTTGCGGCTGAGATGTTCCAGAACGGGACGGCTGCCGTAATATTTGGTTGTTTCCGTGGTATTCTGCGCACCGGTCCAGAAATGGTCGAGCGAGATGTAAATGCGGGCATTGCTGTAAATGGAGCAGGCGGTCTGCCATGCAAGGCGCATGGCGATGGTGTATTCGGTCATGTATTCCTCCACCGTCTTGTGTCCTGCGTTGCCCCAGATCCACTGGGAATTGATCTCGTTGCTGATGATCATGCCGACGGCACGGCCGTGTTCTCCGGTGGGGCCGGCGTAGCGATGGGCAAGGAAAGCGATGAACGCGCAGTAATAGCGGATTCCTTCATCGGTGGTCATATTGAACGCACTGAGATGAACGTCCGGCTCGTCCTTATAGGGAAGAAAATCGGGGTGAAGCAGTGCGCCGTACAGTTCGGGGGAGGTATCCGTACTCCAATGCTTCGAATTGAGCAGGATCAGAGTGACGATGATGCCGTTGTCGGACAGCTCCTTGACGCGCTGGTCGAAGCCGGCAATATAGTCTCCGTCGAACGTATAGTCCACACCGTCATGGGTGAACAGGATGGGATTTTTGCAGGAACCGGTCGGACGCATGATATCTCCGATGCAGATATTCTGCGCAGCATGGCGGACGCCAAGCGCAATGGCATCCTGAATCATGTTCACCTGCAGGCCCTTTTTGCTGTCGGCCTGCGGATACTCATCGTCGTATTCCGGGGGAAAACAGAGGTCCTCGGTGTACTTCTTCCCGTCCATGATTTGCCCTTCATATTCGATTTCCCAGCGAAGGGGCAGGCCGTCGCGGCCGTTGACCATACGCGGAACGGCAGCTATGCCGTTCTCCAGCGTGACAGCAAATTCACCGATCAGGATCCGCTCACAGGTCGCAGGGGAATACGCGCGGACGATCACCGATTCACCGGAGCCGTCCGTTTTCAGCAGCATCCGCTCTTTTTCCGCTGTAATGTTCCGTAATCTCATGTTGTTCATCCTTTCCTATATGACAGAATGATGGTATCTCCGGAGGCAGGAGATTTTTTCATAGTATATCATAAGACGGACAAAATGACAAGTGCTGTTTCCATAAGAACTTCCGATTGAAATCCCATTGAATCTATGGTATTATGAAATCACACGACAATAAAGGAGAAAAATACCCATGGAAAATTTCAGCGAAAAGAAACGCAGCCTATCTGCAGGCTTTCTGCTGCCGGAAAACTATGCGGTAAGAGACCGCCTCAGCCGTGAGCGGTTGATGTCGATTTCAAAAATGCTCCTCGGAACGGAGGAGATCACAGAAAGAGCCAGCTTTAGGATGCAGGTGTCACCGGAAGAAAATCCCGTGCCTTACATCCAGATGAAAGAGAGCGACTATTATTCCGTCAACTTCCGCTATGCCCGGATTTTTGACCTGTGCCGCGTGCTGGGCGTTTCGCACCTATACGATATCGGCTGTCAGACGGTTAATCAGTCGTTCCTGCTGGCGAAATACTCCGCAATGCACTACACCGGCATCACCAACGGGGACTTCATTTTAAACAACTACCGGCCAGCCGATATGGAGGAAAAGGTATACACGATACTCAGTACAAGTCAGACACCCCCGCCGCTCTGTGACGGCAGAATCCGCTTCGTCAGGGGAAATTATCCCGAGATGGAACTGGGGATCGCCCCAAACAATATCGCCATTGCCTCCTATACCTTTACCATGTGCCGCGACGAGGACAGCATAAAAAACATCGCAGCCGCACTTGTGCGGGACTTTGATCGCTTCCTGTTCAATGTTGATGTGGGTTGTCTGGAGACATGGAAGCAGCTGGACTGGCATGGGACGCAGTTTTTCCCCATCGGACCGCAGTGGTTTGTGTTCGGCACAAAAATTCCGTCGGATGTTGAAAAGATAAAGGCGGCATATCCCTTTGAGGACGGACACTTTGAGACGGGCATTGACGATGCGGTGAGCCATTGGCGGTGTGAGGAAGGTCCCAGGGCAATTTCCATTTCCGGCAGGGAATACAGCGTGTACGCGGATTGGTCATGAACCCTGAGAGCATGTAAGGAGGATGTGGCGAAGCTGACTGCTTTATCCACATCTCATCACGGAAGAAGAAGCGACGCTGACCTCTATCAGCCGCCGGTGCGATATGGAACTCGGGATTCTGGATCGTGCGGAGGGAAGAATCGATTTCCTGTTTTTCGGTGAAGACCTCGGTACACAGCATACGCCGCTCATCAGCCCCGAACTGTACCGCCGTGTTCTCAAGCCGTTCCATAAGCGCTATACCGATGTACTGCTAAAAAAACATCCCTATGACAGGAACTCCAATTTTCTGTCATAGGGGCATTTTTTGTTTTCGGACCGCTTCGTTCCGGCGGCAGACAGGCCTTTGCTTCCATCCCACTTGCCTGCTGCAAGTTCGTATTGTTTTGCCATGCCTTTCTTCTGCTGTTTTCTCTGCTCCTGTACCTTTTTCTTTTTCCAACAGCCTCTGCACGATTGGTCGCCGCAGCCTATTCCCTTAGGATATACTGCGTAGCGCGCGCAAGATTCAGGGTCAGACCGTCCGCGCCGTGGGAAACCAGGGCCGGACAGCTGCCGATTTCTTCCCAGTCCGCCGTTTTGGGGTTGAACCATTCCACATCGCCCGTTACGCCGGTCAGTACAATTTCGTGATCTCCGCCCCGGAAATCGTCGCACCGCTTGTCCGTCACAACAATCGTTCCATCGTCAAAGAAACTTAGTACCGCGTCAATCCCGCGTACTTCTCCCGCGCCGTGGTACGGATGATACGGAATCGTGTCAATGTCGTATTCCCCGTCCGCGCGCGGCAGATGGAAGACTGCGTCCAGACGCTTCTCCAGAAGAACCGGCATGATTACGTGCAGATAGTCGTTCGCCTTTTTGGCGATTGCCCAACGGAACGTCGGTACCCGTCCCGGACCGAGAATACAATAATCGTGAACGTAGTAGTAAACGTATTGCTCCAGATACCGGCACCCGTACGCCGCCAGCATATTGGTCTGCCAGTTCATGAACTCCTGCGTTATGTCCGCACGGAGCGTGTCGGCTCCCACACGGATTGCCGTCAGAATCAAACCCGCGTCCACACAGCCGTCAATCGCGTTGCTGCGATTCAGTTCCAGATGCGCGTAAAAATAATCCTCGTTCATTTCCGCACCGCGCTCTGTCTGAAAGAACGGATAGCGGTCGAGGCAGTAGTAATCCGGATGCACCAGTTCCGCATACCGCTCGTAGAACGATTGTACACCCCTGCAGTGCGCACGGGGGCCAAGATTGATGTACACCGGCCGCTTCTTCGGGTCGTATTTTTCCAGACAACGCTTCACGAACGCGCAGAATTCGAAGTGCTGCGTATCGGGTTCGTCAAAAAATCCCCACTGTACTACGCCGTCCATGTCTGCGAATTGCTCCGTCAGGCGGCGGACCTGTTGTTCCGTCGGCACACGATTTCCTTCCAGCAGGAATTCTTTCCGATATTTCAGCAGATTCCCGTACAGGCGGACGCCGATTCCTTCGGCATGAAATTTTTCGATAAGCCGACGAACCCGTTCCACGTCCGCCGGTTCGTCCGGATTCACATTCAGCGGCATCTGGTCAATTCCGAAATTCACCAGATCCCGAAAAACTCTCTCGTCTTCTTCCTGTCCCGGCGCACCGTAGATCGAAACGGTGAACTTCGGAAATGCATGCATGACCTCCCGCATGATACGGTCGTACACACCGAACGCTTTTTCCGGAAGGTATACGTCCTGCCTGTCGTCAGAAATCACCAGCGCGTCCGAGACCTTGCGGATGGCGTCCAGATATCCGCCCGGCGTCCACGCAGCCGTCACCAGATGTTCTCCCTCCGCTGCCAGCACAAACTGGTATGCGTTCGATTCACCGAGAAGCGCGGAATTCCGATGCCGCATCTTTCCGAGAAAAGCCTTCGCGCCGGAAATCTTTTCCGCTTCCTCTGCCGTATACAGCGAAAGAAGTACATTTGCAGAACGCCGGATGCGTTCCCGTAAAGCCAGAATGGCGGTGTATTGACGTTCAGGCGTGTCCGAAACCGGCTCGGGAGGGGAAACTTCCGAATATATCTCCGGCGGAAAAGGAACGCCGGAATACACAAGGGAGCAGGCCGGTTTCCCATTTTTTACGAAATAAAAAGGTTTTTTTGAAGAAAGGTTCATAAAAACACGTAACCTCCTTGATGTTTGAAAAATGGTTGAATCTTCAGAGGTTGTTTGAAAAAAGGTACAGGAGCAGATAAAGTGGAAGCGAATGCTTTTTACAGAGGATCCGGCTGATCAGAAGTATAATAATTGATTGATTCGCAAATTGCAAGAACAAACGGCAAGAGTTTACAAAAGAATAACAACTCTTTTTACCGGAGGACTTCCGGATCGACCGGCCAGCGGGTACCGCGATAGCCGTGATAGAAATGATTTTTCTGCGCCAGTTCGGCAAGGCGCAGAATCAGGCAGACCTCCATCATGCGCGCATGGTCTTCGTTCATGGTATTGGAATAAATCCGGAGGACATCGTCGTCTCCTTCCACCTCAACCTTGTTGATGCGGAGCAGGTTTACCGCACACATTTTTTCCAGCGTCGCCATCGCGTCCTCGGTTGTCATGCCCATCCTTCTGGCAATGCCGGCAGCCGTGAACATCCGGTCGCCGAGTTCCGTCAGGCAGGCAATCATCCGGCGAACCTTTTCGTCCAGAAGGGCTTCCAGAAGAGGGAAGGCCTTGCCGGATTCCAGAATCTCAAACGACTTTTTCGTGCCGAAGCTGCGCAGGACAATCGCCCCGTCCGCATTGGCAAGAACCGCGCCGCCATTTTCCGACGCGATAAACGAAGCGCAGCGGTCGTCCTTTTCGTATTCGGAGAGCAGCCATTCTGCGGTCAGTCTGTCTTCTGCCTTCGGACTTTCTTCCGGCCACGCACGTTCCATGGTTTTTAGCATAGCGTGATAGACGGCTTCGGGTGTTTCGCGGAAACTCAGATGTGCGACCTTTTCCGTATGCGCCTGTTTTCCAGTATACAGCTCGTCAACGGTGACGCCGAACACGTCCGCGATGACCGGCAGCAGAAGAATGTCCGGCATGGACGTGCCCGTTTCCCACTTGGATACGGCTTGTGCGGAGACGCCGATCTGTCCTGCAAGCTCTTCCTGGGTCATGCCCGCGGCCTTGCGGAAGGCAGTGATGTTTTTTCCGATGTTCATGAGAAATCTCCTTTTTATCCGTTGAAGTTTGGTTTCAGGTACCCTTTCCGCTTTCATTCTAACAAAAATTTCCCCGAAAAGCAACAACCCATCCGGAGAGTCGATCCGAACGTCCGGCGACTTTTCCACATGGGTTGTTGCGATTTGGTTGAGCAGAGTCCGCTGTGCCTGCAAGATCAGCGGAGCATCCCGCGGTTTTACGGTTTTGTATGAGGAAAATCGCAAAAAACAGGCGAATGGCCTGACAGACTTATTTCAAAAAACACGACAGAAACCCATATTTCGTCACAATTCTATGGTATAATAAAGAAAAGCAAAAAACACGACCGATCAGAGGTAAAACAATGAGCATCCTTAATCAAAATCTGGAGTTCACAAAGTGAACTCCTCTGTTCATGCTGCCACTGAAAAGAGTCGGTCCGGCGTGGGACAGCCCATAGATTTTCCTCGCTAAAGAGCGCTTTTGGCGATCATGGGCGACCCCAGCCGACGCGGAAAAGCCCTCTGATCCCCGCATAAAAACACGAAAGGAGGCGGCAAACATGATTTCAGATGAAACCGCATACCGGCAGTATCTTGACGGAGAGCAAAAAGCCGCCGATCTGCTGGTTGAAAAATACGGCGAC
>JBJFGC010000013.1:0-6268 GCA_051892315.1 Eubacteriales bacterium | reverse complement strand
TTGAAGGGGGTGCGGGGGAAAGCTTTTTTTCAAAAAAGTTTCCCCCGCGAATCCCGTTGAACTCATGTTAAAATAACAGGAAAGGAACGGATGGATGCGGTCTTTTGAAGAATACAATCCGGTCGCCACGGCGATCTATTTTCTGTCAGTCGCGGGAGTTACCATGTTTTGCATGAATCCCGTTTTGCTGCTTCTTTCCCTGTTCGGTGCGCTGCTGTATTTCTTTCTGCGGAACGGCAGAAAAAACGGAACGTCGCACTGGATGTTTCTGGTGCTTTTTCTCGTAATGATTCTCCTCAATCCGCTTGTTTCGCATAACGGGACGACGGTACTGTTTGTGCTCAATCACAATCCCATTACGCTGGAAGCCGCCATTTACGGCATCGCCGCCGCCGTGATGATTCTTGCAGTGCTGTACTGGTTTCGTTCGTTTACGCAGATTATGACAAGCGACCGCCTGCTGTATCTGTTCGGCAAGCTGTCCCCGAAGCTGGCGCTGGTTCTGTCGATGGGACTCCGGTATGTCCCGCTGTTCACCAGACAGGCAGCGAAAATTCATCAAACACAGACCGCACTCGGTCTTTATAAGGAAGACAATATCATAGACCGGTTCCGGGGCGGACTGCGCGTCTTTTCGGTTCTCATCACGTGGGCGCTGGAAAACGGCATCACCACCGCGGACAGCATGGCGGCCAGAGGGTATGGCATCGGGAAACGCTCGCATTTCTCCATCTTCCGGCTGCGGAAAGCGGATCTTTTCCTGCTGCTTGCCGTCGGGATCCTGCTGGCAGCTACGCTCATCAGCATCGGAAGCGGTGCGCTGGATTTCGCGTACTATCCCTCGGTTCAGCCAACGCCGCTGTCACCAGCCGCTTTCCTGGGATATGTTTCCTACGGCATTCTGATTCTGCTGCCGACCATCCTTGATGCGGAGGAAAAAATCAAATGGAAAACCTTGCAGTCGAAAATCTGACCTTTACCTATCCGCTTTGCACGGTTCCCGCCGTGGACGCTGTCTCTTTCACCGTCAATGAGGGAGATTTTACCGTCGTCTGCGGGGCAACGGGAAGCGGAAAATCCACGCTGCTGCGTCTGCTCAAGCGGGAGCTTTCCCCCCTTGGTGAGAAAAGCGGCCGGATCTGTTACAAAGGAACGCCGATCGATGAGCTGTCCCCTATGGAATCCGCCTGCTCCATCGGTTTCGTCATGCAGAAACCGGAGCAGCAGATCGTGACGGACAAGGTCTGGCATGAGCTTGCGTTCGGACTTGAGAACATGAAGGTTCCGCAGGATGTGATCGCCCGGCGGGTCGCGGAAATGGCAAGCTATTTCGGCATCGAAACCTGGTACGAAAAAAGCGTCTCGGAGCTGTCCGGCGGTCAGAAGCAGCTGCTCAACCTCGCTGCCGTCATGGTGATGAATCCGGAAATTCTGATTCTGGATGAACCGACCGCACAGCTTGACCCGATTGCCACGTCCGATTTCATCGCCACGCTGAAAAAGCTGAACAATGATTTTTCGCTGACGGTCATCATCGTGGAGCATCGGCTGGAGGAGCTTATTCCCATCTGTGACCGGCTGCTGGTCATGGAAAAAGGAAGACTGGTGGAATCCGGCCCGCCGCGCGAGGTCATTGCCCAATGGAAGGACAAGCCGGAACTGCTCTCTGCCATGCCGACGGCCGCACGTCTGTATCATGCACTGGACATCACCGGTGACTGTCCGCTGACCGTACGGGAAGGCAGAACATTCCTTGAGCAGAACTTTGAGCACCGAATCCGCACGCTTCCGAGGCAGGAATATCTTCACAACACCCACCCCGCCCTCGAATTTTCAGAGGTTTCTTTTCGATACGAGCGTGATCTGCCGGATGTTCTGCAGAACCTGAATCTGACCGTATACGAAAATGAAATTTTCTGTATTCTCGGCGGCAATGGTTCCGGTAAGACGACCTCGCTTGGCACAGCCGCCGGATTGCTGAAACCGTACAGCGGAACCATTCGCGTGTTCGGAAAAAAGCTGAAGGAATACAAAAATCAATCCCTCTACCGGGAATGCCTTGCGCTTCTTCCGCAGGATGTACAAACCGTCTTCCTCTGCAATACCGTCCGTGAAGAGCTGGAGGATGCGGGCGCGGACCTTGCGGCTTTGCCGTACGACATCCGCCATCTCTGTGACAAACATCCCTATGATCTCTCCGGTGGGGAGCAGCAGCTTGTCGCCCTTGCCAAAGTCCTCGCGGCAAAGCCGAGGCTGCTTCTGATGGACGAGCCGACAAAGGGACTGGATGCCGGCAAAAAGCTGGAGTTCATCCGCATTCTGAAGCAGCTCAAAGCCACCGGTGTGACGATTGTTATAGTCACCCACGATGTGGAATTCACGGCAATGTGCGCCGACCGATGTGCCCTGTTCTTCCGTGGCAGGATTGTGTCGGTCGGTGTTCCCGACGAATTCTTCTCCGAAAACAGCTTTTACACCACAGCCGCAAGCCGCATGAGCAAGGGATACTATGACCGTGCGGTAACCGTGGAAAGCATTGCGGAACTGTGCAGGCAGAACGGGATGAAAAACGGAGGAACCTCATGCTGACCATCCAAAACCATAAAATCAGAAACGTCCTCCGCGTAACGATTCCTTTTATCCTGATTCCGGCCGTTGTTCTTCTCGGTGAAACGGTATTCGATGAAAGGAAGCATCTGTTTCTTTCCTTCTCTGTGGCAGTTCTGGCGGTACTCCTGTTCCTTGCGGGCTTTGAGAAAAAGCAAACCGGTACCCGTCGGATGGTAATCGTAGCGGTCATGACTGCACTGAGCATTGTCGGGCGGTTTATCCCCTTTTTCAAGCCCGTCACCGCAATCACCGTGATCACGGCCATCTGGCTTGGCGGCGAATCCGGCTTTCTGGTCGGTTCCTTTTCGGCCCTGCTGTCCAATTTTTATTTCGGGCAGGGACCGTGGACGCCGTTCCAGATGCTGGCGTGGGGACTGATCGGACTTTTCGCGGGATTTTTGGCCAAGCCCCTGCGCAAAAAGAAAGCGTTTCTTTTGCTGTATGGGGTTCTGTCCGGAATTGCCTATTCCTTCCTCATGGATGTGTGGACGGTGCTCGGACATTACGATACCTTCAACTGGAACCTTTATTTTGCCGCTCTTGCAACGGCTGTACCCTATACCATTCTGTATTCGGTCTCCAACTTTATTTTCCTCTGGTTCATGGCGAAGCCGTTCGGGGACAAGCTGAACCGAATCAAAATCAAATATGGTATCTGACGCCTGTCCGAAGGGAGATTGACGATGATAAGCATAAAATACACGCGCGAGGACTGCATCGCTCTTTTACAGAAGAAGCAGGAAGAATTGAACCATGCCGGCCTGAACCGTTTTCCGCAAAGGTCGGATTTTGCAAACGATGAAGTCGTCGCAATCAAAGCCTTTCTCGGCCCGTGGCCCCGCGCGCTGGAAGCGGCGGGACTCAAGGAACCAAGAGGAGAGGACCGTCTGCAAAAAAACCGTGAAAAGCGCGCCCGGGCCAAGAAACGGCTCCGAGAGGCGAAAAAAGCAGAAAAAGCCGCAGCAGCAGCGGAAAAAACGAATGGTGAAGGATGATATGCTGTCGTTCCCCCAAACGTCAAGGCGAGTATGCCATCGACCCGGATCTGGGCGGCGTGACGGCCCATTTGCTGCTGCCAATCAATAAGGAGAATGTGAAATGAACAAACTGCGTATGCTCTTGGCAGACAAGAATAGCGAGACAAAGAAATGGAAATCCATTCTGTTCCGAATCGCTGCAGTACTGACAATCACCGCCATCGTGGTGCTGGCTGTCTTTCTGATGGGACGGTACGGATGGAAGCTGGGCGGCTTTCGGGCCTGCGGGAGTGCGGGCATCGATTCGGTCGAGGTGACAGAAAACAGCGTTCACCTGACAGGCTTCTATCCAGGCTCCTTTCCGAAGGGCTTCTGCGGCTATTATGCCAAAGAGAAAGAGGGAAAGCTCTATGTAGGTTTCCGGTTCAGTGCCGTATTCGGCTTTTTTGAAACGGGAGATTTTGCTGTTACCATCCCTGTTACAGGAGAGATTCAGGAGGTCCTTATCAAAACCGGTACGATGGAATACTCCATTTGGAGCAGGGAGGAAAGCCATTTGGAATAGGGAGGAAAGAAGGGACGCACTGCAAGGAAGCATCTCTTTTCCAATGAACCAAACGGAAGCTTTTATCCGCCGTGGATGGGAATCCCCCATTGCGGAGCTGGAGGAAAAAACAAATCCATAAGGGATGTTCGGAAAGCTGGGAACAGCGCATTAAAAAAGCTCTTTCGGAAAAAACGGAATACGTCCCCGTTAAGATGCTGCCCGGATTCCTGAGCAGTGAGTCCGTCTTCACCGCCGGCTCACTGCTCTATTTAATTTTTTTGAAATAAACAGCATATAACAGTTGACAACAGTTAAAAACTGTGCTATACTGTTTTCAGAACCGGAGGTAAAGAAATGCAGATTATTTTGAATAATGCTTCCATGATACCAATCTACGAGCAGTTGGTTGATCAAATCAAGAATCAAATCCTTTCCGGAAAATTGCATGAGACGGAGCTGCTGCCCTCTGTGAGAGCGCTTTCCGGAACACTGAAAATCAGTGCCCTTACTGTGAAAAAAGCCTATGACAAGCTGGAGGAAGACGGTTTTGTTGTAACGATCCATGGAAAAGGGACGTATGTGGCGCCAACCAACCGCGCACTCGCTATGGAGGCAAGGCGAAAAGCCGTTGAGGAGGATTTCGCCAAAGCTCTGGAAAAAGCCAAGGCTGTCGGCATGTGCGCCGAAGAAATTCGGCAGATGATCGAGATTTTATTGGAGGAGTAAACATGGTTTCTGTACAGAACCTCACCAAAAACTACGGGGATTTCTCTCTGGATGTTACACTGGAGCTTCCGGATGGACGAATTACCGGCCTTGTGGGAAAAAACGGAGCCGGCAAGAGCACCGTGATCAAAGCCATTTTGGGTCTCATACGCCCGGATAGCGGCAGCGTTACCGTATTCGGCAAGGACGCTTTGACGCTGTCGCCGGAGGATAAACAGCAAATCGGCGTCGCCCTTTCCGATTCCGGGTTCAGCAATTACCTTACACCGGGAGACTGCGCAAAAATTCTGGACAAAATGTACGACCGTTTTGATAAGCAGGCATTTGCCGAAGCGTGCCGGAGCTGCGGCCTTCCGGAGGACAAACAGATCCGGAAATTCTCCACCGGTATGAAGGCAAAGCTGCGTGTGCTGGTTGCCATGAGCCATGACGCACGGCTTCTGATCATGGATGAGCCAACCGCCGGAATGGATGTGGAGGCTCGAAACGAAATATTGGATATGATCCGCACCTATCTGGCAGCAAAGGAGGAGCGCTCCGTTTTGATCACCTCCCATATCGCCACGGATCTGGAAGGCTTGTGCGATGACCTTTACCTGATCCATCAGGGAAAGATCCTGCTCCACGAGGACACCGATGTGATCCTCTCCGATTACGGCATTCTGAAAGTGGACGAAGAAACGTTCCGGAAGCTGGATCGAGATACCATTCTGTGCAGCAGAGAGGAATCCTATGGCTGCCGCTGCCTGACCGATCAGAAGAAATTTTATCTTGAAAACCATCCCGGAATGGTCATCGAAAACTGCGGAATCGACGACCTGATTCTTTTAATGACTGGAGGAAAATAAGATGCGCGGATTGATCCAGAAAGACCTGTGTCTTTTATTACAGAGAAGCCGAATCCTGCTGGTTCTGATCGGAACCGGCGCTTTGATGGGATTCTCGACCGATAGCTCTTTCGTCATCGGTTATCTGACCATGATTTGTGCCATCCTTACCGTCGGCACCATATCTTACGATGAGTTTGACAACGGCTATCCTTTCCTGCTGACGCTTCCGATTACCAAAAGAACCTATGTAATGGGCAAGTACCTTTTTTGTATGCTGGGCGGCCTGACAGGCTGGTGCATCGCAGTCGTCCTTTTCCTTGGCTGTACCCTGATAAAAGGAAACGCAATTTCCACTTCCGACTTGTTGGAAACCATCGCTTTTATCCCGGTATTGGGCCTGATAACCGCCCTCCTGCTTCCGCTGCAGCTGAAATATGGTGCAGAAAAAAGCCGCCTTGCCATCGCCGTTGTCGGAGGAGGCGCTTGGGCGCTTGGATATTTCGTCATGAAATACCTGCCGGATCATCCTGTTCTCCCTTCCGAACTTGATGGCCTGACCATGATGGTATTCCTTCTGG
>JBJFGC010000012.1:0-1653 GCA_051892315.1 Eubacteriales bacterium | reverse complement strand
GTGACACTGTAAATCACGCGGTATCCTTCGCCGAGGTGAGAATTTGCGTTTCCTTCCAGGTTCATCTGGTCGTACGGAACGGTCATGTAGAAGGTCTTGCCGTTCTCGTCTGTACCGCGCATCGTAACGTAGTTGCTCTTGACCACTGTGTCACCGTCGATGGAATAATCGTTGGTGGACACAAGAACGGCATCGGTCATACTGTAGCCGAACACTTCCTCAATAATGGAGGTGGATTCGTAGTAAACGTTTCCGTTCGAGGTGGTCTTGCTGATGAGGTATTCCGCACTCAGCGCATTGTAGAGGATCATCGCGGTTTCCGCTCTGGTCAGGGTTTCGCTGTAATCCACATTTTCAAGACCGCGGTCCAGACCAAGCTTGATGGCCGCATTGATGTAAGACCAGGGGTAGTTGTCATTCATTTTGTCGCTGTCCTGGCCGAGCGCCCGGACGAGCATGGTCATGGCATCCTGCTTGGTAATGCCGCCGCGCGGTTCAAAGGTCACTCTGGACGTACCGATGATGTAGCCGGCCGCATTGGCCCAGGAAATCGCGCCGTTGTAGTACGGTTCATAGAGGTCGGTAAATTCGGTGGTGTTCACACGGCCTGCGTCGTCCCGTCCGAGCATCAGACGGAACAGAAGCGCCGCCATCTGCTCACGGGTCACCGGGTCGTCGGGAGAGAATTCGCCCTCGGACGTTCCCTTGATCACACCAATGTCGGATAAAATGGAAATTTCGGTCTTAGCTTTATGGTCGGAAGCAACGTCGTCGTAGTTTTTCGCAAAGGTTATTGTACCGCAGCCGGCGACCATGAGAGCGGCCAGCGAGGTACTCATAATCTTTTTGAGCCCGTTCATTCTTTTCCTCCGTAGTATGTTATGAGTTTCTGCGTGGAGCGCATTCTTCCGGCAAAGGATGAAAAGGGATCATGCGCTCCCGGCGGATCGGATTTGCTTTTGGCTTTCGTCCGCCGCGAAGATATGATACCACAGAGAAAAACGAAATGCAATGAATTTTATGCAGATGCAACAAGAATGTAATATAAATTCATTTTAATTTCATCGTTTTGTATATATTCGGAAAGAGAGGAAAATTTATGAGCGAAACAGAACAGGCGTGTCGATTCCCTGCTCAAGGCTCAGGCATTCCATACGACCGTTTTCTTTTTTATAAGGAAAACTTTTTGTTAAAGGCTCCTTTCCGGCCATTCGATTTTTTGCAAATCCGGCCACAAACGTTCCGCTTCCCTTTCGATAATCCGGCGGTCTTCGGACGAAACCGTAAGGAACATCATCAGGTTCAGCTTTGTATTTTTCTTTTGCCAGCGTCCGGCGACTTTTCCATGAAGAAGGATGGCAGGATTGACGATACCGGCGAGATTGAAAACAGAGCGGAGGTGTTCCTGTGAGAGGTATAAACTTTCGGTTTTCTGATAGCCAAGCATGAGCTGGTCAAAGCCGGCAAGGAAAATACAGGCGGGAATCGGGGTATTGTAAGCCCTGCCGTTCTCAATATAGTAATACGTCCGCCCACCGCATTCCGTGGACGTGACAGGCAGGCGTTCCAGCCAGTTTTTGACCTGCTTACGGGTCGTGTGGAAGTAATACATGGCGTCTCGGATGGTCGCCGGAGCTATGTTGGTAAAGTAAC
>JBJFGC010000011.1:0-1659 GCA_051892315.1 Eubacteriales bacterium | reverse complement strand
GTATCGATTCAGGCGACATCGCATACCTCTCCAAAAAGGCACGCAAAACCCTCGACGAGGCGGGTCTGACGGACTGCAAGATCGTCATTTCCAACTCGCTGGACGAATACCTCATCAACGAACTGCTGGCGCAGGAGGCCTGCATCGACGCGTTCGGCGTAGGTGAACGGCTGATTACCGCCAAAAGCGACGCCGTCTTTGGCTGCGTCTACAAGCTGGCGGCCGTGGAAGACGAAGACGGGCATATTACGCCGAAAATCAAGGTAAGCGAAAACGCGGCGAAGATTACGAATCCGCACTTCAAGAAGCTGTTCCGCATGTATTCCAACGAAACCGGCAAGGCGATGGCCGACCTCATCACGCTCTACGACGAAACCGTCGATCAGACCGCGCCGCTGGAAATTTTCGATCCGGAGTATACATGGAAGCGCACGGTTCTCGAAAACTATACGGCGCGGGAAATGCTTGTCCCGATCTTCCTCGAGGGGCGTCTGGTATACAACCTGCCTCCGCTCGACGAAATCCGCGATCACTGCGCCCGCGAAATCGCCACCATGTGGAAGGAAGTCCTCCGTTTTGAAAATCCGCACGCCTACTACGTCGACCTGTCGCAGCGGCTGTGGGATTTGAAGAACGAAATGATCTCCAAGTACATCAAGGGAAACCGTGACTGACGTTTCCGGAATCCCAAAGACCCATTCCATTTTTCGTATGAATCAGCTTCTTCAAAACTGCGTCATCTGTCCGCGGAAATGCGGCGCCGACCGTACCGCGCGCGCCGGCTTCTGCGGCGCGGGGGAAAGGATCGAAGTATCCAAAATCATGCTGCATCTCTGGGAAGAACCCTGCATCAGCGGGTCGGACCCCGCCCGCGGCTCCGGTGCGGTTTTCTTCACGCACTGTCCGCTGGGCTGCGTCTACTGCCAGAACCGCGGCATCAGCCGGCGCACCTGCGTCGGCGACGTTTTCACGATTGAGGATTTGGCGGAGGCGTTTCTCCGGCTGCAGCGGGACGGCGCGTACAATCTGAACCTCGTCAGTCCGACGCAGTACACGCCGCAGCTCATCGGGGCTGTGGCTCTCGCCCGCAAAAACGGGCTGACGCTCCCCGTCGTCTGGAACACCGGCGGGTACGAGCTTCCCGAAACCATCGAAGCCCTGCGCGGGACGGTCAATGTTTTTCTCACGGATTTCAAATATGCGTCCCCTGAAGTGGCCGGACGTTACTCCGCGGCTCCGGACTATCCGGAAACGGCGGCGCGGTCGCTTGCAAAGATGTATGAACTTACAGGAGCGTGCGAATTTGCTCCGGACGTCATGATGACGCGCGGCGTCATCATCCGGCACCTGATTCTGCCGGGACACCGCGCGGATTCCATAGCGGTTCTGCGAAAAATTGCGGAGCTGGTACCGGCTGCAAACGTCCGGCTCTCGCTGATGGCGCAGTACACGCCGGAATTTCTGGATCCTGTGGAAAAGTACAAAAAAATCAACCGGAAAATCACGTCCTTTGAATACGAAACCGTCCTTGAGGAGGCAAATCGTCTCGGCTTCGACGGGTATTCGCAGGAACGCGGTGCGGCAACCAAAAACTATACGCCGGAATTTTGAAAAAAGAAAGCCGCGGACGCCTTTTTCATACGCTAACAACAATTTCAT
>JBJFGC010000010.1:0-6310 GCA_051892315.1 Eubacteriales bacterium | reverse complement strand
TATCCAAGGATGCCGACGAAACTACCATAAAGAAAGCCTACCGGCAGCTTGCGAAGAAGTATCACCCCGATATGAACCCCGGAGATGCCGAAGCGGAAGCAAAGTTCAAGGAGGTCAACGAGGCATACGATGTTCTGTCCGACCCGGAGAAAAAGGCAAAGTATGACCAGTACGGTCACGCAGCCTTCGACCCGGCGTCCGGAATGGGCGGGAGCGGCTTCGGCGGCTTCGGAGATTTCGGCGGCTTCGACATCAACGATATTTTTTCGAGCTTTTTCGGCGGTGCGGCCGGCGGTTCCACCCGTCGGAACGGTCCGATTCGCGGCGACAGCATCACCGTGCGCCTGACGCTGAGCTTTGAAGAGGCGGTATTCGGCTGCAAGAAGGAAATCACGTACCAGAAGGTGCAGAAATGCGCGGACTGCGGCGGTACGGGCGCGGCAAAGGGGTCTTCTCCGAAAACGTGCGACGCCTGCCGTGGGACCGGTCAGGTCAAGGTGCAGCAGCGTTCGCCGTTCGGAATCATCCAGACCATGAAAACCTGCGAAACCTGCCACGGCACGGGAAAAATCATCGAAAACAAGTGCGACAGCTGCCGCGGAACGGGCTTTGTCCGCGCGTCGAAGAAGCTGGAGGTCAACATTCCGGCGGGCATCGACGACAGTCAGCAGATCGCGCTGCGCGGGCAGGGAAGCGACGGCCTGAACGGCGGTCAGCCCGGCGATCTGAACATCATCATCAGCGTCCGGCCGCACGCAATTTTCGAGCGTGACGGCGATGACCTCTACTGCGAGGTCCCGATTACCTATGCGGAAGCTACCCTCGGCGCGGAAATCGACATCCCGACTCTCGAAGGCAACCAGAAATTTGAAATTCCCGAGGGTACGCAGACCGGCACCCAGTTCACTCTGCGGAACAAGGGAGTGACCCGCGTCAACTCCAAAGTCCGCGGAAACCTCTACATCACCGTTGTGGTGGAGGTTCCGAAGAATCTGACCTCGGAACAAAAGGCGCTGCTTGAAAAATTCGCGGCCTCCTGCGGCGAATCCAACTACAACAAGCGGACGAAGTTCTTCAAGCGTTTCTTTAATAAAGAGAACTGAGAAAGAGAAACAAGGGGGAAGGTTCCCCGAGAGGGGCGGCGCCTCAGGATATTTCAAGCAAAGGAGCAAGAATATGGACGATAACAAAAGCTGGGTACAGATCAAGGTAAAGTGCGACGCGAAGGATATCGATACCGTGTCGAGCGTCATGGGGATGGTCGACAACGGGCTGATGATTGAGGACTATTCCGACGTGGATCAGGTGCTGGACGGCGTTTACGGCGACCTCATCGACGAATCCATTCTCAACGCGGACCGGAACGCAGCTGCGGTGTCGGTCTTTATCCCGACCATCAAGGCTCCGGCGGAAAGCGAGCTGTACATCAAAAACCGGCTGGAACAGCTTGGCGTGACGTTTGAGATTCTGCACGAGGGGGTCCGTGAGGAAGACTGGGCCGATTCGTGGAAACAATATTACAAGCCCATCAAAACCGGAAAACGTCTCGTCATCGTGCCGGTGTGGGAGGACTATACCCCCGCGGACGGCGAAATCATCGTTCTCATGGATCCCGGCATGGCGTTTGGTACCGGGACGCACGAGACGACCCGCCTCTGCGCCGGTTTTGTGGAGCAATACACGACCGAATACAAGGCGGAAAAGGGGACGTGCACCGTTCTTGACGTCGGCTGCGGTTCGGGGATTCTTGCGATTGCCGCCTCCAAGGTCGGCGCGGACGCCTGCTTCGCCTGTGACATTGATCCTGTCGCGGTCCGCGTTGCTGTGGAAAACACCGAGCTGAACCACACGCCGAACGTGAAGTGCGCGGTATCCGACCTGCTCCGACAGGTGGAAAAGGTTGACGGCGGCTACAACGTCGTCGTAGCGAACATTGTGGCGGACATCATCATCCGCCTCGCGCCGAACGTTGGCGAATATCTCGCGGAGGACGGTGTGTTCATCGTTTCCGGCATCATCGAGGAACGCGCGAACGAAGTCACCGATGCGCTGACCGCAGCCGGCTACAAGGTGGTCGACGACCGCAGGGAAAACGGCTGGTACGCGGCGGCTGTGAAGCGAGCGTAAGGTGGAAGTGAAAGAAGCGGGGAACCCCTTTTCAAAAACGTTTGGACCAAAAGATGGATAAAGATAAATGACAGGATGGCTTGTCCTGTCATTTTTTGCGTTATTTACGTTTTACGATGGGAAGCCAGACTTCGTTGTAGCGTTCATACTTCCGGTTGTCGTCGGTGCGGAACCAGTGGTAGACCAACAGTTCCGGCGCGTCGGTCAGCTCGTATCCGGCAGATGGGAGCCATTCGGTGACGGCTTTTTTCCGCAGCCCTTCGTCATAAAGGGTCGGCCACTGACAGCGCTGTGTTTCGCAGATCAGATAAAGACCGGAGGGAATGACGAGCCTTTCAAACCGTTTGGCATCCTCTTCGAGGGCTTCGGCGAACATCTCCCAGTCTTTCGTGTTCATTTTTTTGGCGATGTAAAAATCGTAGCCGTTGTCATCGAAATTGGTCATGACGTTATAGTTGGTCACGCAGTCCTGTGCCATGCCGTCGAGCGCGTACTGATTCAGACGCGTGTCCATATAGAAGCAGGCTACCTGTTCCTGCCGGTTGGCAGGAGAGCCTTCAAACCGCCGCCTATACCCGACGAGGGTGAATTCCTCCACGTTTTCAATTCTGTAATCCATGAAATTACCGCCTTCCACTGAAAATTTGAGCGACAGTCTGGAATACGATTTCAGCACCGCACCGCTGCGCGCCTGTGACGGCGGGATGCCATGGAATTTCTGGAACGCCTTCGCAAAGCTGTCCGGACTGCTGTACCCGTATTTGAGCGCAACGTCGATCACCTTTGCTCCGCCGGTCTGAAGCTCCAGTCCGGCCAGCGATAAACGCCGGTTCCGGATGTATTCGCCGAGCGTACAGCCGTAGAGAATACCGAACACCCGCTGAAAGTGATACGCGGACGAATAGGCCTGTGCGGCGATTTCACGGTAGTCGAGGTCTTCGGTGAGATGTTCCTCGATATAATTCAGCGCCTGCTGCATTCCTGTGATCCAATCCATCTGCAATTCCTCCTGTCTGCCGGTATTATAACGCATTTTTTCAACGAAATCCCGATTTTCTGTGCGGATTGGTGACGGGCAGGCAGATCAGCAAACGCATTCCCCTCAGCGTTTCATCAGATCCTCGATTTCCTCGATGCTTCTGGGGACGTTCCGGCCGAGGTTTTCGCATCCGTCGGCCGTGACGAGACAGTTGTCCTCCAGGCGGAAGCCGATGCCCCAGTCCTCGTTATAAATCCCGACATCCACGCAGAAGACCATTCCGGGAGCGACGGTGTCCGGACGGACGACAATATCGTGGGTATCAAAGCCGACGTGGTGCGCGCCGCCGTGCCACATGACCCGTCCCGCTTCGGAGACGTCTTTCAGCACGCCGATGTCGCAGAGGCGTTCGGCACAGTAGCGGCGGACCTCGCCGTCGACTTCCGCCATCGGATAACCGGGCTTGATGATGTCGAACAGATGAGCGCTCGTCGCATAGGCACATTCGTACAGAGCGCGCTGACGGTCGCTGAACCGGCCGTTTACGGGGAATCCGCGGGAAATATCACAGCCGACGTTGTCATAGCACGCGCCGACGTCGCAGAGAACCATATCCCCATCGTGGGCGGTGCCGGTATAGGAATAATAATGGATGCAGAAATTGTTCTCGCCGGCAGAAATGATGGAGGGGAAGCCGGGTTCGAGACAGCCGTTGGCGATGAGTGCGGCATCGTAGAGCTGTTTGATTTCGTATTCCCGCATTCCGTCGCGGACACCGCGCATCATGGCACGAATTCCTTCTCCGGTGATGCGGACGGCTTCGCGCATGGCGTCGATTTCGCAGTCGGCTTTGATGGTGCGCAGTCCGGCGAGGATGCCGCGGACGTTGGCAACGCTGTACCCGCGTGTGAGCAGCTTTGCGGCGAACCGGTGGGCTTCGGTGAAGTCGCGTTCGTTCCGGCTGCTGTCGATGTCGAGATAAACGGCGGAACAGCCGCGGGACCATTCGTCGAACTTCCCGTCAAAATCGGCGGTATACGCAATGGCGGTGATGCCGGAGAGGGCGGCGGCTTCGTCGGCTTTGGTGCGCCGTCCGGTCCAGCGCTCCTTCAGCAGGTCCGCCGGAAGAAGAAACAGGATTTCGTCATAAGCCGCGCCGGTTTTCTTTGCCATATAAATCAGTCCGGCGTCGCGGGTAAGACCGGTGAGGTAAACGAAATTGCGGTCCGCAAAGAAAGGATAGTCCTCGTCGGCGCGTTTCCGCGGTGCAAAGCCCGAAAACAGCACAACAACGGCGCCGTCGGGCAATTGGTCCATCATTTTAGCTCGGTTGTTTCGATAAAATTCAGCTTTCATAGGAAAGTACCTCCGTTGATTTTTCTACATAATATTATAATGCGTGACAGCAGACAAATCAAGGGGATGGGATGCTTTTTGGGGGAGTTTTTTGGAACCAGGCCCAGAAAACGAACGCTCCCATTCAAAATCCGCCTTGACGAATCTTGAAAAATCGTATAGAATTTTATAAAAAATTTTTTCTCCCATTGCAATAAAACTGTTTTCATGTGCATTAGTATAGTGAAAGGTGGTGGAAATGTGTTTGTTCTTTCTTTGGATTCATCGGAGCGGGTGCGGGAAACGGCTGACCCCGCTGTGCTGGATGTGTGTCTTCGCCGAATGGCCGACGGCGATGTTCACGCACTTGATGAACTGTACCGGGAGACGCATGCCGCCGTTTATGCGTATGTCCTGTCGGTGCTGAAAAATACGCATGACGCGGAAGACGTTCTGCACGACTGCTATCTTGCGGTGTACCAGGCGGCGGACGGGTACCGGACGTACGGCAAACCGATGGCGTGGATGATTACCATTGCAAAAAATCTATGCCTCATGAAGCTGCGTGAACGGAAGAAAAACGCCGAGGTCGGAGAGGATTCGTTTTTCTTTGAGGTACAGGGCGAAAAAAACGAAATGTCTCCGGAGGACTGCCTGATTCTGAACGAGAGCATGAACGAGCTGTCCGACGAGGAACGGCAGATCGTCGTTCTGCACGCTGTTTCCGGTTTCCGGCACCGCGAAATTGCCGCGTTTCTTCAGATGCCGCTGCCCACCGTCCTTTCCAAATATAACCGCGCACTGAAAAAACTGAAAAAATCTCTGTCGAAAGGAGAACGGGAAACATGAGAAATGAGGAACTGAACCGCAAAATCCGTGCCGCCTTTTCGCACGCCGCGCCGGATGTTCTTGATTCCGTACGTTCCGATATCGAATCCGGAAATCCACAGAAACAGAAAATTCTTGTCATGGGAGGACAGAAAAATATGAAAGCAATCGCAAGACGTATCGCAGGTATCGCAGCCGCCGCCGTCCTTGTTCTCGGCGCCGCATCCGGCTTTGCCGTTTACAACAACAGTTACAGGGTCGCGTCCACCATTTCGCTTGACGTCAACCCCAGCGTGGAAATCCGTGCGAACCGTAAGGAGGATGTCCTTTCCGTTACCGCACTCAACGACGACGGAAAAATCATCCTCGGCGATATGGATTTTGAGGGAAGCAGCATCGACGTGACCGTCAACGCCCTCATCGGTTCCATGCTCCGCAACGGCTATCTCACCGAGCTTGCCAATTCGATTCTCATCAGCGTGGATGACGACGACGCGGAACACGGTGCCGCCCTGTGCCAGAAGCTGGCCGACGAGGTGAACGCCCTGCTTCAGACCAATACGTTCACCGGTGCCGTACTCAGCCAGACTGTGACGGCAGACAGCGAACTCCAGAAGCTCGCGTCCGACTACGGCATTACCACCGGCAAAGCGCAGCTCGTGAATACCATCGTGGAGAGCAACCCGCTTTATATCTTCGAAGAACTCGTCGCGCTGTCCATCAACGAGCTGAATCTGCTGAACCGGACGGAAGCCGACGCGGTGGAATCCGTCGGGCAGGCAAGCGATAAGGCCTACATCGGCAGCGAACGCGCCCTGGAAATCGCACTGGATCATGCCGGTCTCTCCGAAGCAGAGGTCTACGGCCTTGAGGTGGAAATCGATTACGAACACGGCGTGATGGTCTACGAAGTGGAGTTTGACGTGATAGGATATGAATACGACTACGACATCAACGCCGTAACCGGGGAAATCGTGAAATATCACCGCAAAGCCGGCGGAAATGCCGAAAAGGAGGCAAAGTCCGTCGAAAAAGCGGAGA
>JBJFGC010000009.1:0-6312 GCA_051892315.1 Eubacteriales bacterium | reverse complement strand
GAAAGGCCTGCTGAAGCCATACATACGATGCCAGCTGTCCGAATTCCATCGGAAAACCGACGGGGTCGGCACGGCAGAACGCTGAATACAGGAGAATGTACATAAATCCCCACGCAAACTGCGTTGCAATTCCCGCCAGCGCCGCCGCGCGGTACTGCAGTCCGCCGATGAAGCGGATGCGGAAATACGTCAGGTATTTTTTCATATGGCAAACTCCCGGTAAAGCGACACGACAAGCTCCTCCGCTGAAATCCCTTCCACGGACAAGTCCGTGATGGAAACCGCAGCGGAATACTGCTCGATGGCATGGGAAACCGAAATCACGTTGGTGTTGACGCTGCACACCGCGTGACCAGGTTCGTCCGTCTGAAGGCTGACACCTTCCAGAACAGGAAGCATACCGTCGGAATACCGGAGCTTCAGTGTGCGGATGGAACGGACGGCGGCGCTTCTTTCCTTCAGCTCCGAGAGAGAACCGTCGAGAAGGATTTTTCCGCCGCCGATGAGAAGGATGCGTTCGGTCAGCGCTTCGATGTCCTGCATATCGTGCGTCGTAAGGATGACGGTGGTTCCTTGTTCGCGGTTGATTTTTTTGATAAATTCGCGCACCGCGATTTTCGATACGGCGTCCAGCCCGATGGTCGGCTCGTCCAGAAAAAGGATATCCGGCCGATGGAGCAAAGACGCGGCAATTTCGCACCGCATCCGCTGTCCAAGCGAAAGCTGGCGCGCAGGTGTCCGGACGATTTCCGCAAGATCGAGCATGGTGACCAGTTCGTCAAGCGAGTCGCGGTAGACGTTATCGGGCAGCCGATAAACATCCCGCAGCAGCTCGAAGGAGTCGATGACGGGAACGTCCCACCACAGCTGCGACCGCTGTCCGAAAACGACGCCGATGTGCGCCGCGTGCTCTGCGCGATTTTTCCAGGGTGTCAGGCCGCCGATGGTGCATTCGCCCTTATCCGGAGTCAGGATACCGCTCATGATTTTGATGGTGCTGCTTTTCCCTGCCCCGTTTGGTCCAATGTAGCCGACCATCTCACCATCACCGATACGGAAAGAGACGTCGGAGAGGGCATGAACCTCGGTATATTCGCGCCGGAACAAAGCCGGTACCGCCTCGCCGAAGCCGGAATTGCGTTTTGCCACGCGAAAGGTTTTGGAAATTCCTTTTAATTCAATCATAATTCGATCACCGCCTTTGTTTTTCTTTCGCTCAGAATGAGCTTACGGTTTTTTTGCCAGATACAGAATCATTGTGTCGTGAAAGACAATCCGGTTTCCCGCGTCGTATACCGCATGACGGATTCCTTCGAAAAATTTTGTACGGTACGGCTCCTCCAGCACGATATGATCGCAGTGCGTTGCGGAAAACGCCGCATATTCGTCGGCCGTGAATACCCGCTGTCCGTGATATTCCCGCTGTTCCCATTCCGTAAAACCGTAGTCCGTGGCATTTTCATAGGAAAGATGACAGGTGTAGTTCTTTTCAGGATGGAAATATTCCGCATAAACGGACTGAATCCGCTCATAGAGCGCCGGATCGGAACTTTTGTACTCGGAGCGGGTCAGAAACATTGCGAGCGCACCGCCGTGCTTCAGCAGCTCGTAAGTCTTCGGGAACGCGATTTTTTCCGGTATCCACTGAATTGCCGCGGCAGAGTAGACCAGGTCAAAACGTTCCTTCCCAAAGTCGTACGTCTCAAAATCATCGTTCACAATGGAAAAGTTCTTGTAACGGTCAAACTTTTCCTTCATCAACGCTGTCAGATGCTCTCCCAGCTCGATGGCGGTGTACGAGCATCCCGTTTTCAGAATCGGTTCGGTGGCCTGTCCGGTTCCCGGACCAATCTCAAGGACGGTCTTTCCCGGACAGAGACCGGCGTATTCCGTGACGTCCGCAAACAGAGCGTCACAGTACCGCGGTCTCCATCGGTCAAATTCTTCCGGAATACGGTCGAATACCTTTCTGAAATCCATACTTCCCTCGCTTTCTTTCATGAAATTACAACAAAAAAAGATAAAAAACAGTGGCGGGTTAGTTATTATAGCACATATTTATGGCTATGTCAAGGTAAAATTTGTTTTTTTGTAGAACCATGTCCTGCCGTTTTACATGGATTTTACAATACTGCGATAATAAACTTGACGCGGATTTGATAAAATGAAAAACAGAAAACGATTTTAAGAGAAAGATGAGCAAGCGATGACAATATTTGATTTGTTGACCATGATTGGAGGACTCTGCCTGTTTTTATATGGGATGAGTCAGATGGGAGAGGCATTGGAGAGGCGCGCAGGAAGCCGTCTCCGGTCGCTGCTTGGAAAGCTGACGTCAAATAAAGCAGCCGGATTTCTGACCGGGCTGGGCGTCACAGCGGTCATTCAGAGTTCCTCAGTAACAACGGTCATGGTCGTCGGTTTCGTCAACTCCGGACTGATGACGCTTCGTCAGGCCATCAATGTCATTATGGGTGCCAACGTCGGCACCACCATTACCGCATGGATTCTCAGCCTGAGCGGGATTGAAAGCGGCAACATGTTCGTTCAGCTTTTGAAGCCCTCCTCATTTACCCCCGTTCTCGCGCTGATCGGTATCCTTCTCTATATGTCAGCCGGCAATAAAACACAGCGGAAGGATACCGGCATGATCCTCCTCGGCTTCGCCGTTCTTATGTTCGGAATGGAAACCATGTCCGACGCCGTCTCGGGACTCAAAGACGTCGAATGGTTCCGCAATCTGTTCCTCCTGTTCCAAAATCCCATTCTCGGTGTGGTGGCGGGTACACTTCTGACCGCAATCATCCAGTCCAGCTCTGCTTCCGTGGGGATTCTGCAAGCCCTTTCCTCCACCGGTCAGGTCTCCTATGGCGCAGCAATTCCGATTATCATGGGCCAGAACATCGGTACCTGCGTCACCGCACTTCTTTCCTCCGTCGGCGCGAACCGGAACGCAAAACGCGCCGCATTCGTACACCTCAGCTTCAATATCATCGGTACCGCCGTGTGGCTGACGGTATATGGCATCTCAGACCTCCTTTTCCATCCTGCCCTGTTTCATCTGTCAGCGGACGCTTTCGGCATCGCGGTCGCTCATTCGATTTTCAATGTTTTATGTACCATCCTTCTTCTTCCTATGTCCGGACTTCTGGAAAAGCTCGCAGTTCACCTGATTCCTGAACCCGTGAAAAAGGAAAAGGAGCCGACCACCGAGCTTGATGAGCGCCTTCTCGCTACGCCTGCCGTCGCTCTGGAACGCTGTTCCGTCGTAGCCGGCGATATGGCGAACACCTCGGCTGCCAGCCTGCGGGACGCTCTGGATTTTCTCACGAAGGATTTCCCTTCTCTGGCGGAATCCGCCCGCCAAAACGAGGAAAAGGTTGACCACTACGAGGATATCCTTGGAACCTACCTTGTCCGTTTAAGCGGTCTCCTTACGGGAAAGGACAGCAATGAAGCAGCCAAACTCCTGCATATCATCGGGGATTTCGAGCGAATTTCCGACCATGCCGTGAATCTGCTGGAATCCGCCGAGGAAATGCGCAATAAGAAAATCGTTTGGTCAGACGCAGCGTCCGCGGAACTGAACACCCTCACCTCCGCCCTTCGTGAAATTCTCTCCCTGACGCTGGACGCTTTTCTCAACGATAACATGGAAGCGGCAGAACGGGTCGAACCGCTGGAGCAGGTCATTGATAAACTGAAGGAAACGCTTCGCGCACGCCACATTGAACGTCTCCAGCGCGGCGACTGTACCATCGAAGCAGGCTTTATCTGGTCCGATCTTCTCACCGCCCTCGAACGAACCTCCGATCACTGTTCCAACATCGCAGGCTGTGTCATCGACATCGCAAGGGGCAACATGAACCTTCACGAATCCCTCCGCGCCGTAAAATCCGGAAACGCGGATTTCGAACGTACATACGCGGAATACGCACATAAATATGAGCTTGTGTGAGCAGAACCGTACATTGCTATCCGAAAAGGGTGGGTCCTTCCGAAGGACTCACCCTTTTTGTATGTCTCTATCTCACTGGAATCAGCCGCGATGACTCCCGCATGACACTTTCACGAACCCGCAGAATACAGGGCGGAGATACGGACAGCTTCGTTACACCAGCGTCCATCAGGAATTTGGTTTCACTCGTATCGGCGCCAAGCTCCCCGCAGACACTGACCGGAATTCCTTCCCGCCGGGCTGCCGCACAGGTACTGCGGATCAGACGGCGCACGCTCTCCGGCAGTCCTTTCGTCAGGTACGAGACATCCGGATTTTCACGGTCAGCGGCAAGGGTATACTGAAGCAGATCGTTCGTGCCGAGAGAAAAAAAGTCCGTCATGGGAGCAAGGCGATCGGCAAGAAGGGCGGCAGAAGGAGTTTCGATCATGATGCCCACCTTCATTTTTCCGAACGCGGTATGTTCGGCCGCCAGGGAATCCTGCGCCGCCCGCGCGATCTCCCGCACCTGATCAATTTCTTCAGGCAGTACAATCATCGGAATCATAGCCGCCAGATTTCCGAACAGCGCGGCACGATACAGAGCGCGGAACTGCGTTTTCAAAAGCTCCGGCTTTTTCAGGCACAGCCGGACCGCGCGAAGTCCCAGCGCCGGATTTGCCTCACGTCCTTCTCCCGTGAGATAGGAAATGTGTTTATCCGCGCCGGCGTCGAGAGTGCGTATGACGCATTCCCTTCCGCCCGTCTTGATGGCCGCGCTTTTATACAGCGCGAACTGCTCCTCCTCCGTCGGTGGTTTATTCCGTCCCATAAACAAAAATTCGCTCCGGAACAGGCCAATTCCCTCTGCGTCGCAGCGCAGCGCCTCGTCGATATCCTCAAGACTGCCAACGTTGGCCGTAACCATAATGCGCGTTCCGTCCGAGGTAACACAGGTTTTCCCGCGCAGGCGTTCCAAACGTTTCCGTTCATCTTCCGCTTCCCTCATGGCCTCAGCGAACCGGTTTTCCGTGTGTTCGTCCGGTTCGATGTACAGAACCCCCTCGTTCCCGTCCAGCACAACCGGACAGCCGTCGTACCGGTCCGGCAATTCGCCGATGCCGATTACTGCGGGAATGTCCATTGTGCGTGCCAGGATCGCCGTATGGGACATGGTGCTGCCTCCCTCGGTGACGAAGCCAAGCACCATTTTTTTGTCCAGCATCACCGTTTCCGCCGGTGTCAGATCATGGGCCGCGATGACAGAGGGGTGGGTGATTTCGATAGAACGCTCACAGCCACCCAAAATATCGGTCACGCGTTCCGAAACCGCGAGAATATCGGCGGCCCGCGCTTTCATGTACTCGTCCTCCATATCGCCGAAGATGCGGGCCAGTTCCGTACCGGCCTTACGGACCGCCGATGCGGCGGTATTTTTTTCGTTCCGGATAAAATTTTCCGCTTCTGTCACAAAATCCTCGTCGGCAAGCATCATCTTATGGATTTCAAAAATAGCCGCCTCCCGTTCGCCGACCTTTTCCACTGCATCCGTGTAAAGCTGTGTCAGCTCATCCTCGGCTTTCCCGAGAGCTGCGTGCAGCTTGGCCAGTTCGGCCGGAAGGTCGCTGCAGATTTCATCAGAAACATCCGTTTTTTCACGTCGGATGATCTTCAGTGTTCCGGCCGCGATTCCACCGGACGCCCCTTTTCCGTAAATGATATTCATGCCCTACCTCACAGTCCTGCGTCGCGCATGGCATCGCCGATGCACCGGACGGCTTCCTCCTCGTCCTCGCCTTCAGCCGAGATGGTAATGACGTCCTGATACTTTACCCCAAGCTGCATGACCGCAAACAGCTTCTTGCAGCTGACTGACCGACCGTTCTTTTCCATCGTTACTTCCGAAACAAACCGTTTGGCACACTGAACCAAAATGCCCGCCGGCCGCGCATGAATTCCGTTTCTATCGTTAATCTGGTACGTTATGCTTTTCAATGTTCTGTATCCTTTCCCAAGACTGTTATGGGTTTCTCACAGCCATATTATTATTTTAGATAAATTTCCCGCAAATATACACCTCGGAGGATATTTTTACGGGGGAAAATTTGTGAGAGGGAGTTGGATGGAGACGTTTGTTTGTTCCTTGGGCAGCATCCCAAGATACTCCTCACAGTTGACAGAAGAAATAAGATGTATTATAATAAAAACAGGAAATCAGAAAACGGAGACAGTAAAAAAATGCAGAAGGAAAAAATGCGGATCAGGATCAGCGATACGAAGGAAAATGGGGACGGATTTGCCCGTGTGGAAGGAATGGCGGTTTTTGTACCGGGACTTGTGACCGGAGACATCGCCGAGATTTGCGTGGAAGAAAT
>JBJFGC010000008.1:0-6315 GCA_051892315.1 Eubacteriales bacterium | reverse complement strand
GGGGCAGGAGTTCGTGCAGCGAATCTCATCCAACTCACGTCATAATAGAATGAAGATGATTATAGCAGCATACCATAAAGGAGTACAACTCGCTATGAAACCAAATGCAGTCATTTATAAGTCGAACACAGGTTATACCAGGCAATACGCCCTGTTATTCGGTGAAAAAACCGGACTGCCTGTCTACCCTCTTGACGAAGCCATGCAGAAACTGGCCCCGGGTTCTTCCGTCCTGTTTTTTGGCTGGCTTATGGCCGGAAAAGTACAGGGCTATCAGAAAGCGGCCAAACGTTACCATATAGCGGCGGTCTGTGGGGTAGGAATGGGCGCTACGGGCTCCCAATTGCAGGATCTGCGCAAAGCCAATCCATTGCCCGCGTCCATGCCTGTTTATACCCTTCAGGGCGGTTTTGACCTGAAACGATTGCGCGGTGTCTATAAATGGATGATGACCATTATGGCCAAGACTGTGGGGAAGAAACTGGCGGACAAGAAAGACCGCACGCCTGATGAGGACGCTATGCTGGATTTGATGTTCCATGGCGGCAGTCGGGTCAGCGAAGAAAATCTGGCGGAGGTTTTGGACTGGTACCAAAATGCACCGTGAGCGATACACTCTTCCGGCTTGCAAAGGACCGCTGCCGGCGCGTTCTCCGAGCGGCAGTCTCCGACGGGATCTTTTTCCTGCGATCATTTTTCTTCCGTATTTTTGTTTTTCATCTGCTGTTTTATTGACAAAACGATTCTTTTTTATTACAATGACAGTAACACAAATTCCGGATTTTTCTTCGGAATCGCTTGCAAGTCCGCAAAAACAAAGAACGAAAGGAACGCAACCATGAAGCTTCGTATCGACAAAGACACCATCGTCGGCAAGATCAAGCCGATGAATGCCGTCAACAACGGTCCGCGCTACACAGACAACGCCGACCAGAATCTGACGAACCTTCCGGCATACAGGGAGGCACACATCCCGTTCGCAAGAACGCACGACGCTGCCATCGACTACAATCTTGGAGGAGAACACGTTATTGATGTTCTCAATATCTTCCCGGATTTCCATGCGGATCCCTGCGATCCCGCATCCTATGACTTTCAGCTCACGGACGAGTATCTCCGGCACATCACCATGTGCGGCACGGAGGTTTTCTACCGCCTTGGAAACAAAATTGAACACTGGTCGAAGCGCTACGGCGTACTTCCTCCGAAGGACTTCCACAAATGGGCAGTCATATGCGAGCATATCATCGCACATTACAATGAAGGCTGGGCAAACGGTTTTCATATGGGGATCCGGTATTGGGAGATATGGAACGAACCCGACCTCTTTCCGAAGTGCTGGGATGGTACCGCAGAGCAGTTCTATGATCTTTACGCCGTTGCATCCAAGCATCTCAAGGAACGTTTCCCCGACCTCAAGATCGGCGGTCCCGCGGTCTGCTGTTTCAATGAATCCTGGCTCAGACCATTCTTTACGAGAATACGTGACGAAAAGCTGCCGTTCGATTTCTACTCATGGCATATCTACGCCAGCACAGTCAGCGATATCATGACCGCCATCCGCCGGCACAGGGCTCTCCTTGACGAGTACGGCTTTACAAACACCGAGAGTATCCTGGACGAATGGAACTACGTGCGCAGCTTCAACGGCGAGGCATGGAAATATAGTCTTGAAAAAATGATCGGCATGAAAGGCGCGGCTTTCACAGCGGCTGTTATGGCAGCAGCGCAGGATGAGCCGGTGGACATGCTCATGTATTACGATGCTCGTCTTTCAAGCGGCATGAACTGTCTTTTTGATGGGCATACCTGTGAAACACGCAAGGGGTACCATGCAGTAAAGGTCTGGAGCGAAATGCTCAGCATGGGGGACGAGTGCAGAACAACCTGCGATGTTCCGGATATCTGGGCCGTTTCTGCCGTAAAGGACGGAAAAACACAGACGATGGCCGCCTACTATACCGACGATGACCATGCTGTCCCGCGTACGTTCAAGGTTGAAATGACCGGCGAAGACACACTGCGGATGATTTACCTGCTTGACGATGAACATGATCTCACGCCGTACGAGACGATTGCTCCGGATAACGGATGCTTCACCCTTACGATGAAGCCGAACACGGTAGTTGTCATAGAATAATGTGAGGTGGATGGGATTCGCGGGGAAAACTTTTTTGAAAAAAAGCTTTCCCCCGCACCCCCTTCAAAAAACTTTAAACAGGATGAATGGACAAAGTTTGTATAAGTTTTATTAGTGGATTTGCACTGCACCTTGTTTCTATTCTTTTTTGAAAGTTTTTGAGGTGGGGTGTAGTTACGCGCAGCGTAACTACGGGGGAGAGGGCTTTTTCGGGAAAGCCCTCCCCGTCAAGCTCACGTTAAAATAAAAGCCAAGTCCAACGAGATAAAAACATAGAGGAATGGAGATACTTATGGCAAGTTTAATTCAGGCAGTACGGATGGAATTTCCGGATACCATCCCTGTATCGATCAGCATTCTTCCCGCCGCGTGGATTCATTATGGCGATGAGCTTCAGCGGCTGATCGATCAATATCCTCAGTTTTTCCACGGCAGCAAAATCGATCATCAGCACATCGTTGAGCATCTCCCGCCGAGCTACCACAAGGGAACTTACATCGACGAATGGAACTGTGAATGGAACAATGAACGTGACGGAAACGAAGCAATCGTCACCGGCCATCCACTGAAAACAGAAGATGACGTTTATACGCTTAAACTACCGGAACAGCGCGACGGACGGCTGCCCCACGGCTTCATGTACCTTCGTCTTCTGGATCTGTGCGGCTTTGAAAACGCGATGATGTATTTCGCCGAAGAGGACAAAACAATCGATGTACTTATTGACAAGGTGCTTGAGTACAATATCTATCAGATTGCAGCAATTCTTCCGCGCATGGGGGAAATGGTTTCTTTCGGCGATGACCTGGGAATGCAGAACGGACTTGCGATCGGCGCCGAACGATGGAGGAAATATCTCAAGCCGTGTTACCGGAAGATGTACGGTATGATAAAGGCGTACAAACCGTCACAGCTTATTTATATGCACACAGACGGCTGTATCTATGAAATTATGCCGGATCTTGTGGAATGCGGAGTGGATATGATCAATCCTCAGTTCCGTGCCAATGGCATTGAGCATCTGGTTCGTGTCTGCCGGAAAGAACAGATTATTCCGATCAACCTCGACCTTGACCGTCAGCTTTTCCCCTTTGCCACAAGGTCCCAGATCTTTGATCATGTAGCAGAATGCGTGGAATCGCTTTACATGCCGGAGGGTGCGCTCGGTCTGAATGTGGAATTCAACTATGACATTCCTTTGGAAAACATGGCAGCAATTCTGGATGCGGCCGAAAAATACCGCTTCTACAAAGGCTGAACATCATCGATAAAATTTCCCGCAAAAGGAAAACAGGCATACCGTTCCTCAGAAAAGATATCGGGCAGTATGCCTGTTTTTGAATCGGTTAAAATGAAAAATCTTTTGGATTTTCTGTATCCTTTCTCCCCAAAATCACGTCAAGAGAAGTATTGCGTCCTTTGCTTCCCGGGGAGCAGACCCATGCGGCGTTCCCCGGGAATGCTCATGATGGAAGCTCGATTTGCACCGACTCTGTTCCCGCTTCTGCACGAACGCTGATCTCCGTGCCGGAAATCTTCACGGTAAAGCTGCAGCTGGTTTTGGTATACCGTACCGTAATTCGATTTCCACACCTTTCAGCCCTGATCTCCGCAAGCCGCTTCGCATCTTTGTCATACACAACCGCGGAAGCACACTGCCCATCCGCAAGTTCGTAAAGGACCGCTTCTGCGCCGTCCAGATAATCGTATTCAAAATCCCGTACGAAATTGCCGTAGACGATGATGGATGCGGGACGGGCAAGAACCGGCATTTCGAAGTAACTGCACTCCGTTCGGTACCACTTTTCCCCTTCGTAAACTCTGCCGTTTATGATGTCCGTCCAACGGCCTGCCGGCACATAGAATTCCGCCTTGTTTTCGTCGTTGAGGACAGGCGCACACAGAAGGTCGTCGCCGAACATGTACTGACGGTCAAGCGTCAGGCATGCGGGATCGTCCGCAAAATCAATCACCATCGCCCGCATGGTCGGAATTCCCTCGACATGGGTCTGGACCGCCTGCGAGAAGATATACGGCATCAGCCTTCCCTTGAGCTTTGTGAAGAAACGGAGAACCTCGCAGGCTTCCTCATCAAAGAGCCACGGCACACGATAGGAAGAATTCCCGTGCAGTCTGGAATGCGTGGACAGCAGACCAAAGGCACACCACCGTTTGTATATATCCGGTGTGGCAGTGGCTTCAAAGCCGGAGATATCGTGTGAGAAAAAGCCGAAACCGGAAAGACAGAGGGACAGGCCGCCGCGGATGGTTTCCGCCATTGAGGAATATTCCGCGGAGCAGTCGCCGCCCCAGTGAACGGGAAACTGCTGGCATCCTGCCGTGGCACTTCTTGCAAACAGGCAGGCCCTGTTTTCGCCATAGCAGTCCTTCAGAACGCCGAAGACCGTCTTGTTGTAAAGATAGGAGTAATAATTGTGCATCTTCACGGGATCGGCACCGTTATGGTAAACCACATCGGTGGGGATCCGTTCGCCGAAGTCCGTCTTGAAGCAGTCTACGCCCATTTCACAGAGGGCCCGCAGCTTTCCGGCGTACCATCTGCAGGCTTCGGGATTGGTAAAGTCCACGATTGCCATGCCGGGCTGCCACATGTCGCACTGAAAAACGGAACCATCGCGATTATGGATAAAATACCCGTTTTGTACTCCTTCCTCAAACAGCTGGGAACGCTGTGCGATGTAGGGATTGATCCAGACACAGGTCTTCAGCCCTTTGGTTTCATGAAGCCGTGCCAGCATTTTTCCGGGCTCCGGGAACTGTCTTCGGTCCCACGCAAAATTGCACCACTCAAACTCCTTCATCCAGAAGCAGTCAAAATGGAAGACCTGCAGCGGAATGTCACGGTCCGCCATCCCGTCGATAAAGGAGAGGATGGTCGACTCATCATATTTGGTGGTAAAGGATGTGGTCAGCCACAGTCCAAAGGTCCATGCAGGCGGCAGTGCAGGTTTGCCGGTGAGTGTCGTATAATTGGAGAGAACTTCACGCAGGTTTGCGCCGCCGATCAGGAAATATTCCAGCTTTTCGCCAGGTACGGTAAACGACACCTTGGAAACGGTATCGGAACCCACCTCGTAGGAAACATTGTCCGAGCTGTTCACAAACACACCGTATCCCCGGGAGGAAACATAGAACGGAACGGATTTGTAACTTTGCTCACAGCAGGTCCCGCCGTCGGCATTCCAGATGGAAACGCTCTGTCCATTTTTCGGAAAAGCGGTAAACTTTTCCCCAAAACCATAGATATATTCGCCCACCGACAGAGTAAGCTGTTCCCTGATGTAGGATGTGGAGCTGTTGTTCGGGTACGCCCAGAACGGATCATCGATCTGTGCCTCGAGGCGGCGTGCGGCGTGACTTTTATCTTCTTCAATATAGGAAAGTGCCCGGGAGCTTCCGCCGGTCAGGAGCCTGTCCTTGTAATAATACTGCACGCTCCAGTTCTCCCGACTGATCCGGACTCTGGTTTTGCCGGAAATCATTTCTACATATGTATCCGTGCTGTTGATCACAGGAGTATAGCCCTGATCTTCCTTCAGTTCAAACGAAGGACCGCGGTCGACGGTTCCCTTGTAATGGACAATACGGACTTTGATGACATCTTCCATCGTCGAACAAAAGGTCAGTTCCAGATTGGGACCGCCAAGCGTCTGACCGCGATTCCAGATAGGTGCAGGAGTAGCAAGTACCCGGATGGAGTTGCGGTCCGCTGCAACTTCGTATGCCTGACTTGCATACTTTACCGTATAGCCGTGTTGATTGAGCCAGTATCCGTCTGCAAATTTCATTTTTCTATCCTTTCTCAATTGATCTTTCTTCTCCGAACGACTGTACCCTTATGGATGGTTCATTGCGTGGATTCCTTCCGCATTTGCTTATATTTTACCAAAGAATATCCGAACTTGCAAGGCTCCGCGCATATCTTCCACCGCTTTTTTGCATCCTCTGCCGCAGAACCTGCCTCGCACTGGATGGAAACTGGACGTCCCGCATTTCTTCCCGCTTTCCCCTTTTTTCATACGGAAAGTATAAAAAATAAAATCTTATTCGTATGAGCGGTGTGTTCCTTTTGTCCGATCTTTCTGCTATAATAAAGGTATGAAACATGAAAGGAATCGAACGTATGAACATAAAACTCTCGGAGCATATACGAT
>JBJFGC010000007.1:0-6321 GCA_051892315.1 Eubacteriales bacterium | reverse complement strand
ACCCCTTGACGCCCTCCATAAAATCCTATATAATATACATTTAAGAAGAACAAAAACAAGAAGGAGAAGAACAATGGAGTGGAGCGAACTTGAGACGGCGTGCGCGGAATGCAGGGGATGCGGACTCTGGCAGACGCGGACCCATACCGTGTTTGGCTGCGGAAACCGGAACGCGGATCTGATGTTTGTGGGCGAAGGCCCGGGCGAGAGGGAGGACGCAACCGGAATCCCGTTTGTTGGTGCCGCTGGAATGCTGCTTGATAAGTATTTTGCCGCCGTGGGGATTGAGCGGGAGGAGGTCTATATTGCCAATATTCTCAAATGCAGACCGCCGAATAACCGGGACCCGCTTCCCGAGGAAGGGGACGCCTGTATCGGTTTCCTGCGCGGGCAGGTACGGCTTGTCCGACCGAGGATGATTGTCTGCCTCGGTCGGATTGCAGCCGCCCGCCTGATTCATACGGATTTTAAAATTACCCGCGAACACGGCCAAATCGTTACGCGCGGCGGTTTCGCCATGACTGCCGTCTACCACCCCGCCGCTCTTCTCCGCGATGCCTCCAAAAAAGAGGATATGCTGTGGGATATGAAGAAAATCAAGGCTTATCTGGACGCAATGCCCCCGCGGAAGTAACTTTTATCGGACCCGTGCAAACGCGTAGTAGCCCGGGAGAAAACCTCCGTATTGGTAGTCGCCATTCTTCCACTCAATGATCAGGTATTCCTCCCCATCCGCTTGCAGTAACTCGTATGCTTCAGCAAGATGCATTTGCTTGTTCAGCAAAAAGCCCTTGGTCCATTCCTGCACAAACGAACGGCTGCCCAAAAATTTTACGCATGTACCGTCCTTCCGGAATTCCACGCCCTTCCAAAACGGCGCTTCCTCCGGCTGTGCCGGATCGAATTCGTCGCGGCTGCGGAAGCTGCTGTGTGCCTTCCATTTTCCGAGCATCTGCCCGTCGAGTACAAACGGAAGATCCGTGTTGTCGCAGCGGGCGATTTCTTCCTTTGTGTAGGCAGCGCAGTCAAGCTGCTTCAGGACGAGAATCACCGGTTTCCCGCCGCGGCGGTAGTCGTACGATTTCCAGTGAATGAACAGATACCGTTCTCCGTCGTATTCCTCCATTTCATACGGGTTAACTGTCGTATTTCTGCCGTTTTCATAGATGAGATATCCCTTCGTCCAGCGGTAGCACCAGTAGCGTTCGCCGTCCAGAAGGAAGTACAGCGTCTTGATTGTCCCGCCGTACCAGCTGCCTTTCCGGCTGCGTCCGGCATAAAAATCCTCCTTCACCGCGTATTGGCCGAGAACCTGCCACCTGCCGATGACGGCTTTGTCGTCTTCAAAGGGCAGGTCAGCCGCATCGTTCAGCGGAACGGTACACGCTTCGTCCAGACGAATGACGTCGCACACCGCTTCGATTTCGTTCGACTGCGGTTCGCCGTACGCGCGGTATCCGGACACACGCTGGTAATTTCCGGCGGCGATGGCTTCCTCCAGAAGCTCACACGCCTTTGGAAAGTCGTTTCCATCCATTTTCGGGGAGCGGGCGAGAAGGCCGTTCCCGGTTTCGAGAAAAATAACCTCCATAGGTTTGACTCCTTTCAACATCATTTGCTTTGCCTGTTTCAGGTTGTCAAGGGTGTCCATCAGCGCGGCTTCCTTCCGCTCAAACAGGCGGACGATCTCCTCGTCGCTGTCTGTGGTCGCAAGAAGATCCGCGATTTCGGAGAGGGAAAAACCGGCCTGCTTCAGCGCGGTGATGCGCAGAAAGACAGGAATCTGTTCGGCAGAATAATAGCGGTATCCCGTGAACGGATCCGTGTACGCCGGAGGCAGCAGATTCCGTTTGTCGTAATGGCGCAGGACGGAAATTTTGGTTCCGCAGAGTTTTGCGAATTCTCCGATTTGCATAATGTCCTCCGCTTGTGAATGAATTGAATGCTGCAAGGTACCTTACGGCGATAGTATACACCTGAAGTATGGTTGAGAGTCAAGGGAGTTGAAAAAGTTTTTTTTCTTTTTTCAGCCCTCCAGCTTCGCAATGTACTGATTGAGCCATTGAATCCGGCGGCGGATGCACTGCTCCATGTAGGTCAAATCTTCGGCGTAGCTGACGGAAGGCCAGCGTTCCAGCTCACGCGTAACGGCTCCGGAGGCGTGAATCAGGTTCCAGTAGGACGCGGCGTTTTCGATCAGATGATCGGCGGTGACAACGCCGGCCTCGGTCAGAGAGGACCAGCGTTCCACGATGTAGTCCGCCGCGCCCGGGTAGTATTTGATGAGACGGCGGCCGCATTGGAAGTCGTAAGTGCGGTTCACCATTTCCGGCTCGCGGTAGAGATAGTTTGTCGCGGGGTCACCGTTCCAGTTCAGACCGAACGAAATGTCCAGATCCCATGGCAGCGTGTACACCTTTCCGTCCTTGACGGCAAAGTAGGCGTTTTTCCACGTGTTATCCCCTGCCATGGTGATGTTGTTGAAAAGCCAGTAGTCAAGCTGGTTTTCGATGTTTGCGATGTTTTCCACTCCGCTGCAAAAGCCCTCACCGTCCGTTTCGTAGCAGACCCTTATGTATTCCGCAATGCTGTCCCAAGAGCCGAGGTCGGGATACTTTTTTTCCAGACCAACGCAGAAGTCTGAGGACAGCGGTTGGCTTTTCAGGTCAGCGGACGACGGAACGTCCCAGGTACTTGTTTTGAACAGGGCGTCTTCCTCGCCCAGCTTCATTGTTTTTTCGTCAAATTTTTCCATGAAAAGGTAAAGACCCTGGTATTTCCCGTTGAGAATCACCTCCACGTACTGTGTTTCCGGAGCACAGGAGCCTTTTACCCCGGGATAGAAAGAGTTCATTTCCCGCCAGAGCTGCCAGCCCAGCATATCGCGCACCTTATTCTCATCGGAGAACATCGCGATCAGAATCCAGTCGTCGTCGCTCCGCATTCCGAGCAGGGGCAGCTTCCGGTTGGTTCCGTCGTCGTTCTTCAGGTCAAGCCGCATACTTTTTTTCGGTAAACTTGCGCTTGACCCTCCGCGGATCCGAACCTCGGCGCGGGACGAAACGAAGCAGAAGTTTTGGTTTGTGGACGCGGTATGATGCAGCGTGAATTCGCAGCCCTGCAAGGTATTGGAAAGTTCGCTTTTTTCGTCGATCCGGATGGAAATCACCGGCAGGTAGGTCATGACCAGTTCGACGATGGAGTAGGTTTCCTCTCCGATGAGGTACAGCATGAGCCGGTTCCCGCAGGCAATCATTGTTGCGGGGTCATCCGGTACGGACATTTTCTCCGTCACGATCCGGACTCCCTCTCCGGCGCTCAGCGTTCCGTCTGCCCATCCTTCCTCCGTTTGCGGAAGGGTTACGAAAAAAACGCGTCGGTTGGTCAGGGAAGCAAGCTCTGTCCCATTATAAAAAAGGGAAGGCTGATACTCTCCGGTGGAAAGGCGTGTTTTGCCCTCCTGAAGCGCGTCGATTTCTTCGAAAGTGAGCAGCTCCACGCCAAGAACCCTTGCTGGTACTTGCTCCGTTTCGCCGGCCTCGGGATCGGCACCGGCCTTGGGTTCGGCAGGAGAAAGATTACCGCATCCCACGCAAAACAGAAGAATCAGGATGGTCAGTCCGGCAAGCCAGGAAATCATTTTCTTCATCTTTATAACAATCCTCCGACGTTCGATAGCATAACTATACCATGTTCCTTCGTTTCTGTCAAGAACGATCGGATGAAAAAAGGGATATCCTGGGTTCTCTCCGGGACAGAACACGGGAGACAACTTCGCCCCTTCAGAAAAAATCAACAAAATCCTCAAAAAACGTTGACATCCCGCTGGAAACAAGGTAAAATGATAAAGAGAAAGACTCACGTTTTAAGGAGGATTTTTATGATTGGCAACATTCCTGTAGTAAAACTTGGCGTTATCGCGGTGTCGAGAGGGTGCTTCCCGATGGCACTGTCCGAACGCCGGCGCAGCGCACTCGTGAAGGCGTACGGTGAGGGACTGTATGAATGTCCCGTAACCGTCGAGAACGAACTGGACGCGAAGAAGGCCGTCGCTGACGTCCGCGCAAACGGCGTCAACGCGCTGTTTGTTTTCCTTGGAAACTTTGGTCCTGAAACTCCCGAGACCCTCATCGCCGAATGGTTCGACGGTCCCATCATGTACGCGGCGGCTGCGGAAGGCGACGGCGACCTCCACGACGGCCGCGGGGACGCGTACTGCGGTATGCTCAACTGCTCCTATAACCTCGGCCTGCGGAAGAAGGCAGCTTATATTCCGTCTTACCCCGTTGGTACGGCGGAGGAGCTGGCGGAAAAACTCCGTGAATTCGTCCCGATTGCACGCGCCGTCCTTGGCCTCCGCGGACTCAAGGTCATCACCTTTGGTCCCCGTCCTGACGATTTTCTCGCCTGCAACGGCCCCATCAAGCCCCTCTATGACCTTGGCGTGGCTGTTGAGGAAAACTCTGAACTGGACCTTCTCGTCGCCTACAATAAGCACGCAGACGATCCCCGGATCCCTGATAAGGTCGCCGAAATGCAGGACGAGCTTGGCCCGAACAATAAGTATGCGGGCATCCTGCCCCGCCTTGCGCAGTATGAACTGACTCTGCTCGACTGGGCGGAGCAGCATAAAGGCACGCGGGACTATGTAGCGTTTGCGGGCAAGTGCTGGCCGGCCTTCCAGACCGAGTTCAAATTCGTCCCCTGCTACGTCAACAGCCGTCTGACCGCGATGGGAATTCCGGTCTCCTGCGAAGTGGATATCTACGGTGTTCTTTCCGAATACATCGGTGTCTGTGTGTCCGGCGCACCGGTCACGCTGCTCGATATCAACAATACCGTCCCGAAGTCCATTTACGATCAATCGATCTGCGGCAAGTGCAGCGCAAAGCTGTCCGAAACCTTCATGGGCTTCCACTGCGGCAATACCTGCTCGAAGCTCCTGAAGAATCCGCACATGGGCTACCAGCTCATCATGAAACGTGACCTCGAACCCGAACTTCCCGAACCGGACATCACCCGCGGTACAATGGAAGGAAACATCAAGCCGGGTGACATCACGTTCTTCCGTCTCCAGGGCAACGCTGACACCAGCCTGCGCGCTTACATCGCCCAGGGTGAAGTGCTTGATGTGGACTGCGAGAGCTTCGGTTCCATCGGTGCGTTTGCTATTCCCGAAATGGACCGCTTCTACCGTCACGTCCTGATCCAGAAGCGTTTCCCGCATCACGGCGCAGTCGCTTTCGGCCACTATGGCAAGGCCCTGTACGAGGTCTTCCGCTACATCGGCATCGCGGATATTTCCTACAACCAGCCCAAGTCCCTGCCGTATCCGACCGAAAACCCGTTTGATTGAATCCTAAACATACAGTTTCAGGGGGAGGGTACTTCTTTCAAAAAAGTACCCTCCCCCCCTGAAATTACGTGAAGCGTACTCCATTTTCTCAAAAACGTTCAAGAAAACAGGGAGGAAGATGGGGTGAGAACGAAAGGATGGTATCGATGAGATTGAATTTAGCGGAAGTCCCGTTCAGTTATCGGGGTTCGTATCTGGCATTTTCCTACAGGAGAGGAGAACCTGGGGAGAGGGGGCTGTACCTGCGGACAGTTCACGGCTCAGCGGGCTCCTCTTATGTGGCAAAGCTGCTGATCGGAACGGAAGAAAGCGTCGGTGAGGAGGCTTATGAGGCCGTTCCGGAGCAGCTTGTGATTGCAAAGGAAGACAGAGAATGCAGGCTGGCATTTGCGGACAGCGGAACGCTGCTTTTTTATGGAAATCTGGAAGTGACGCTGGATTTCATGAACCAGGGGACCTTCGCGCAGCCTTATCGGGTAGGTGAAAGAAGCTTCTGGCTGATGAACTGTCCCTGGAACAGCAGCCGCTACATGCTGCGGGCGCAGGAAGGAGAGCTGATGCCGGAGCAGGACTGGAAGGTCAATACCTCTGCTTTCTGCCGGATGCGGCTGAAAACCGGCCCGTCCGGGAAGTATCTTGTTGTGCTGGAAGAAAATTTTGAAGACTGGACGGACCGCGGAAGGGACTTTTCCTTTGAAGAAGCCGTGGGGAACAGCTGCCGTCTTCTGGAAGCCTTTTCGGCTTCGATGCCCTCGGTTCCTCCGGCATATGCAGCGGCGGCGAAAATGGCGGCTTATGTGGACTGGGCCAGCTTTGTCAAGCCCTGCGGCCTGTTCCGCCGGGAAGCGATGCTGATGTCCAAGAACTGGATGTGCAGCGTGTGGAGCTGGGACCATTGCTTCAATGCACTGGCGCTGGCTTATCACAATCCCCGGGAGGCATGGGATCAGTTCATGCTGATGTTT
>JBJFGC010000006.1:0-6325 GCA_051892315.1 Eubacteriales bacterium | reverse complement strand
ATTGCTTCCCACACGCGTGTTTTCCACACTGTAGTTCACGTTGTATACCGGAGTGTAAATCGAATCCGTGAATATTGTTCCTACCGGCGCCGACATACCCTGGCTGTTCTGCTGATAAAGCTGCTTGTTTTTTTCCTGAGATACATAGCCGCGGCCGTGATCAAAGGTCAGCTCCATGTAGAAGCGTACGTTGTTCTCAACGGTTGCGATATGGAAATCAGGGTTGAGAATCTCGATGTCCGCGTCCTGCTTGATGTCACCCGCCGTGATGTCGCAGGCGCCCGTCGTGTCGATGATAACCGTTTTCGGCCCTTCGGTGTGCAGCTTCGCGGTGATGCCCTTCACGTTCAGAACGATTTCCGGGACATCTTCCTTGACTCCCTGAATGGTTGTCATTTCATGAAGAACGCCGTCAATCTTGATGCTTGTTACGGCAACGCCGGACAGAGAGCTGAGAAGAACTCTGCGCAGCGAGTTTCCGAGGGTAATCCCGTAACCTCTCTCAAGCGGCTCGATAATAAACTTACCGTTTCTTCCGTCTTCGCTTAAATTTATTGTCGCAATATTCGGCTTTTCAATTTCTATCATTAAATAATAACCCTCCGTTTATAATCTTTGCCAAATCCACATCGTAGTATTCTTGCTGGAGAATATCGTTGTTTTTTTGCAAATCACATCATGGAGCGCATTTCCATACGCCCTGCGGAACCGTAATAACTGCCCTTTTGGAGAGTTCCGCCGAAACGGCCGTACGTCAGGCACTCCAGGAACAGGTTATTACTTGGAATAAAGTTCGATGATGAGCTGTTCTTCGAACGGGAAGTCGATGTCTTCACGCTTCGGAAGTGCAATCACCTTTGCGCTGAGGTTTTCGGTATCGGTTGCAAGCCACTTCGGAACCACTGCGGTCGGCATGGTTTCTGCGAGAGCCTTGAATTTTTCGGAGCCCTTGCTCTTATCCTTGACAGCAATTACGTCGCCAACCTTGCAGATGATGGACGGGATGTCAACCTTCTTGCCGTTGAGCGTGAAATGTGCGTGACGGACGAACTGACGAGCTTCCTTACGGCTGGACGCGAGACCCATCCGGTAAACGATGTTGTCCAGACGGCATTCAAGGATGGTCAGGAGGTTTTCACCGGCGATGCCTTCCTTCTTGTCGGCCATTTCGTAGTAGGTTTCAAACTGCTTTTCCTGAACGCCATAGTAACGGCGGGCGGTCTGCTTTTCTCTGAGCTGCATACCGTATTCCTTCACGGTCTTGCGGCCTGCGCCATGCTGACCCGGAACGGTTGCGCGACGAGCTACTGCGCACTTATCGGTGAGGCAGCGGTCGCCCTTCAGGAACAGCTTCTTGCCTTCTCTGCGGCAGAGCTTGCAGGAAGGACCTGTATATCTTGCCATAATTTTTCTCCTCCTAGATAATTATACTCTTCTGCGCTTGGGCGGACGGCAGCCGTTGTGAGGAATCGGCGTAACGTCTTTGATGAGAGTAATGTTCAGACCCGCGGTCGCCAGTGCGCGGATAGCCGCTTCACGTCCGTTGCCGGGACCCTTTACATAAACTTCCACCGTCTTCATGCCATGGTCGATGGCGCCCTTCGCTGCGGCTTCCGCTGCGGTCTGCGCTGCATACGGCGTATTTTTACGGGAGCCCTTGAAGCCCTGTCCGCCGGAAGAAGACCAGGAAATGGTGTTGCCCTGTACGTCGGTAATTGTTACGATTGTGTTATTGAAGGTCGAGCGGATGTGTGCGTGACCAGCTTCGACATTCTTGCGGTCGCGGCGCTTTTTCACGACCTTTTTTACTGCTTTAGCCATTGAAATCCTCTCACTCCTTTATTACTTCTTCTTGTTTGCGATGGTCTTTGCGGGACCCTTTCTGGTTCTCGCGTTGGTCTTGGTTCTCTGACCGCGAACGGGAAGTCCTTTTCTGTGACGGATGCCGCGGTAGCAGTTGATTTCCACAAGTCTCTTGATGTTGAGAGCGACTTCGCGGCGGAGTTCACCTTCTACCGTATAGTGATTTTCGATTTCGTCACGGAGCTTTGCGATATCGTCTTCAGTCAGGTCCTTGGCTCTCTTGTCGGGATCGATGCCGGTCTTTGCGAGAATATCGCTTGCGCTCTTGGGACCGATACCGTAGATGTAGGTAAGAGCGACCTCTACACGCTTTGCATTCGGAATATCAACACCGGATATACGTGCCATTTGCTTCTTTCACCTCTCTCGTTATGTTTTTGATTAACCCTGTCTCTGCTTGTGCTTCGGGTTTTCGCAGATTACCATCACGTGTCCGTGACGCTTGATAATCTTGCACTTTTCGCAGATTTTCTTTACGGAAGGCTTTACTTTCACAGTATTTTACCACCTTTCTTCGATTCGCTGAGCATGCTGCGGCGCCGCGGGCTTCGGCCGCCCGCGTACCCTGGCGAACAAATCTCAGCTCTTTGTACGCCACGTAATCCTACCTTTGGACGGGTCGTAGATTGATACCTCAACCGTAACCTTATCACCGGGCAGTATTCTGATATAGTTCATCCTGAGTTTGCCGGAAATATGCGCGGTAACGATCATATCATTCGGCAGCTTTACCTTGAAGGTAGCGTTTGGAAGTGCTTCTACGACGACACCTTCAAATTCTATAACATCATCCTTCGGCAAATTTGATCCTCCCTGATCGCTTTTTGGATTCTTCCGGTGGAAAACGCACCGTCTTAGTATTATAAGGTATAAGTAGCCTTTTTGTCAAGTAGATTTTCAGTTATTTCTGAAATTTATCATACTTTTTACAAATTGTTAATATTTCCTCATCGTTCAGACAGCATTCCAGTCTCCGGAGCTCCTCTTCCGTCAGAAAAGCGACGGGACGCAGATGCGCAGGATTTTTGTGTTTCCGACCGGCCAGCTTCCGCAGCGCCCCGTCGGCAATCACCACCGGCCGTACAGGATCCGTGTCATCCAGCGCGACAACGAGGAAGACGCGGCAGCGGTCACGGCCGGCCGTGGACTGAACCACAGTTCCAGGCTTCAGTTCCATCATGTCAGTTTACCTTGGTCAGAAGTTCGGGACCGTTTTCCGTGAGGGCAACGGTATGCTCGTAATGCGCGGAAAGCGAACCGTCTCTGGTAACGACCGTCCATTTGTCGGGCCGCTCGGTCACCTCGGGACGTCCGGCGTTCACCATCGGTTCGATGGCGATGGTCATACCGCGGCAGAGTCTTGCGCCGCGTCCGGCGGTGCCGAAGTTCGGGACGTTCGGGTCTTCGTGAAGGTCCGTCCCGACGCCGTGACCGACGTACTTCTTAACGGTGGAATAACCGTTGGCGACAACGTAACCGTCGATGGCCGCTCCGATGTCGCCGAGGCGGGCGTTGGGCGCGTTCTTCACGATAGCTTCGACGCCCAGTTCGAAGCTGCGTTTGGTGACTTCAATCAAGCGCGCGGCTTCTTCGGAAATCCGTCCCACGGGGAAGGTGTTGGCGCTGTCGCCATGGTAGCCATGGATGAAGGCGCCGACGTCAATCTTGACGATGTCCCCCTCTTCCAGAATCCGGTCGTGGGAAGGAATGCCGTGAATGACTTCATTGTTCACCGAAATGCACGCGGAAGCCGGAAATCCGCCGTAGCCAAGGAAGGACGGCCTTGCGCCGCACTTTTCGATGTGGTGCCGGATTTTTTCGTCAATCTGCTTGGTCGAAATCCCGGGGCGGACCATCTCGCCGCCCAGCAGGAGTGCCTCACCGGTAATCCTTCCGGCGACGCGCATCATCTTAATCTGTTCATTCGTCTTAATAATAATCATTTTTCTTCAATATTATTATATCATACTAAGAATGGAGTTTTTCGCGGGGGAGATTTTTGAAAAAATCTCCCGGGTTCACCGAACGAATCCCGCTTGTTCCCGAAAGTTCCCCCCGCAATTGCTCCCCTTTTCCCGTTACCCTTCCAGAGCAGCCTTTGTCAGGGCAGTGGTGTCTTCCAGTTTTTCCTGGCCGATGACGATTTTGAGAAGTCCCTTTTCGCGGTAGAAATCCTTGAGGGGCTCGGTCTGAGCGTGGTAGATTTCGAGACGGCTCTTGACAACTTCCGGATCATCGTCCGCACGGATGGAAAGCGGCTCTCCGCACTTGCAGTTTTCGCCGTTCGGGGAAGGCTTGTACTTGGTGTGGTAGGTTGCGCCGCACTTTTTGCAGACACGGCGTCCGCTCATGCGTTCGATGATCGCAGCGTCTTCGACCTCGATGGAGATAACGTCCGTAATTTCGACACCCATTTCGTCGAGCGCGGCCGCCTGCGGAACGGTGCGCGGGAAACCGTCGAGGATGAAGCCATCCGCGCAGTCCGGCTTGGCGAGACGTGCTTTGATGATGTCGATCACAACCGCATCGGGGACAAGCTCGCCGCGTTCGGTATAAGCCTTGGTCCGAAGACCCAGCTCGCTGCCGGAAGCGATTTCCTCACGGATGATCGCGCCGGTTGAGATGGCGGGAATCCCATACCGTTCGGAAATGAGCTCCGCCTGTGTTCCCTTGCCGGCGCCGGGAGCGCCCAGCAGAATCAGGTTGATTTTTCGTGCCATAGTGTACTCCAAACTATTCTTTCAGTTTCAAGGTAGAAAAAACCCAAGGTCTCCGCAGGCGAAAGTTTCCCTTCGTCGGCGGAGACTGTGGTATCGTGTTTCTTATTCAAGGAATCCCTTGTAGTGACGCATCGTCATCTGCGCCTCGATTTCGCGGACAGTTTCCAGAACAACACCAACAACGATGATGATGGACGAACCGCCAAATGCAAGTCCGGCAAGGTTACCGCCGCTGACGATATTGACAATCAGCGGGAAAACGGCTACCACGCCAAGGAGAAGCGCGCCGATGAACGTGACACGGGAGAGAATCTTTGTGATATAATCCGACGTGGGACGGCCCGGACGGATTCCGGGAATGGAACCACCGTTCGACTTGAGGTTGTTGGCCACCTCAATCGGATTGAAGGAAATCGACGTATAGAAGTACGCAAATACGATGATCAGAACGAAGGTGAGAATCGCGTACAGAACGCTGTCACTTTCGAACAGACCAAAGAACTTGCCCCAGAAGGAGTCTGCCGAGGGTCTTACGAACATCGCAATCGTCCCGGGAATCGTGATGATGGAGTTTGCGAAGATAATCGGCATAACGCCCGTCATGTTGACCTTGAGGGGAAGGTTGGACGACTGACCGCCGTACATCTTCCGGCCGACAACTCTCTTTGCGTACTGAATCGGAATCCGGCGTTCGCTGTTGGTCATCCAAACGATGAAGCCAACCATTGCAATCATAACGGCAACCGCCAGGATGGCAATGATAATGCCAAGCCATACGGGAATGCCGACGGAACTGCCGTCTCCCTTGGTGAAGGTAGCCTTACCGGTAATGAAGTTGATCAGCGTCCCTGCCATGCTGGGGAGTCTGGAAACGATATTGGCAAAGAGGATCATGGAAATGCCGTTGCCAATGCCGCTTTCGTTGATTTTTTCCGCGAGCCACATGACGAGTGCGGAACCCGCACAGTAGCACATGACAATAACAAGGGCGGAGAAGAAACCAGTCTGAATCAGAAGGCCGTAAGACTTGAGAAGCTGATAATAACCAATCGCGGTAATCAGACCAAGAGCAACCGTTACGTAACGCGTGATCGTGTTGATCTTCTTTCTGCCTTCCTCGCCTTCCTTATTCAGGTTTTCCAGATAAGGGATGGCGATGCAGAGAAGCTGCATCACGATGGACGCGGTGATGTACGGGTTAATACCGAGCGCGAACAGGGTTGCCTGGGAGAACGCGCTACCGGTCAAAATGTTGAGGTAAGCGAAAATCGACCCGCCGGTGGCAAGCATCGACGTGCTGAGCGCAGTGGAGTTAACATAGGGAATCGGAATCGCAGTCCCTACGCGGTAAAGAACAATGATGAAAATGGTGAATAAGAGCTTCTTTTTCAGGTCCGCAATTTTCCACGCATTTCGAATTGTCTCAAACACTTATACCACCTCGGTCTTTCCACCCGCCGCTTCAATCTTTTCCTTTGCGCTTGCTGAAAAGATGGCCGCTTCAACGGTTATTTTCTTAGTAATTTCGCCGTTGCCGAGTACCTTCAGACCACAGAGAGGCTTGCGGATCATACCCGCTGTCATAAGAGTTTCGAGATTTACGGTTGCGCCGTCTTCAAACCGGTTGAGGTCGGAAACGTTGACGATCGCATATTCCTTGGCAAAGTGGTTGTGGAAGCCTCTCTTAGGAAGCTTTCTGTAAAGCGGAAGCTGACCGCCTTCAAAGCCAATGCGTACACCGC
>JBJFGC010000005.1:0-6337 GCA_051892315.1 Eubacteriales bacterium | reverse complement strand
CCGAAAAGGTTTGGAGGTCCTTAGGAACCTTTCCTCAAAAGGTTCCTAAGCGGGGCCTGGGGCAGAGCCCCAGTGCGTCCCCCCCTACTCCTTCGCCGCCTCAGCAAGACGCTTGATAAAACCATAGACCTGATCTTTGGTCTCGCGGTCAAGATTGCCGAAGGTGCGAAGAATGACGGCAATGCTGTTGAGACGACCCTCGGTGAGATCGGAGAGGGTCTTTGCACCGGTGGAGTCGAGAACACCGAATAAGGTTTCCGTGAACTTGCGGCGTTCTTCACCATCCAGCTTAGAGAGCCAGGAACGGAGAACCTGATCGTGGCGCTGCCCTTTTTTGGAGAGACGGTCGAGGTGAACGAACTGCGAACCGAGAACACTCCAGGAAAACGGGTCGTGCTGATGCAGACCGTTGGAAATGGTGCTTTCGATGACGTGATAGTCGCCGCTGTGCTCCAGCAGCATCCCGATCACGGACGACTGCGGCACAAACGTCACCACACGGTCAGCCACCGCACGGTATTCCTCCGACTCCAGTACACTTGCCAGAAATCCCGGCCCGTCGTTGCTGTAGGCCGTCACAATCCGCGGCTGTACGTGCGGCGGTACAAACGCTGCCGCGTAAACGGCCAGATTCCCACCCTTGGAATGCCCGCCGAGACGAATGTCCCCCCGGTAGACCGACGCCACATCCGTGACGTAGGACGCCGCAAGCTCCTGCGAACGAACCGGACAGGTGAAGCTCAGATTGAAGTCCTCCCGCCAGCCGATGAGCGTGTCGTCGGTGCCGCGGAAGGCGATAAAAATGGAGTTGTCCGGCAGAATGAAGGTCACCGCCGCAAACTGCGTCTGCAAAGCCTCGCTCGTCTCGCTTACGTAGTAGGCAGCGTAGACGCCGGAAAAACGGACGGACGACGCAGCACGCCGGAACAGATCGGTCGTCTCCTCCGGAATGATCACGCCGAACTCCTTGCCAGAGGGGAATTTTTCGTCGTACCGGCGGAGACATTCGGACAGCTTCACAGGCACGCCCAGCAGTCCCGACGGAACAATCTCACGGTACTCGATGAAGGAAAGCATGGACAGAATCAGGTTGTCCACTTCATTGAAGGGAGCAGCCGAAAAGGAAAGATCCCCGCGCCACGCCAGATAATCAAAAAGGTTCGACATGTTTTGCCTTCTTTCGCTTTTGCTTCCTGCCTGCGCTTCGCGCAAAGCTTCGCGCAGGCGGTTTTCGTTCCTATTTTACTATGGTTTTGTAAAAAAATATACTCTCCCTTCATGAATACATCTTTAATTTACAGATATTTCCATAAATAATGGAAGAAAGGCGGAAAATTTATGACGGAAACCGAGCTTCGGAACGAGATCAAAGCCCCGCGCGGGTGCTACTTTCTGTACGGCGACGAAGATTATATGAAAAATCATTACGCCGCACGGATCCGTGACGCGGTCGTCACCGACCCCGGCCTGGCCCTGTTCAATTCCCTCCGCTTCTCCGACGACGGCTTTGACCTTGCCGCCCTGCGGGACGCGCTCCTGTCCCCACCGGTCATGGCGGAGCAAAAGTTCGTGGAGCTTTCGTTCACCAACCTCGAGCAGCTTCTCAACGAACGGGAGCGGACCGCCCTTCTCTCCCTGCTGGAGGAAGCAGCAGGCATGGACGACGTCGTCGTTGTGCTGAAGATCGCGGCAGGCGGCTTTGACGCGGGGACAGCGAAAAAGCCGTCCGCGTTTCTGAAAAACGCGTCAAAATTCATGAAAACGGCCGCGCTGGATTATCAGTCGGACGCGCGGCTGGTGCGCTGGCTGGAGCGGCATTTCGCGGAATACGGACTGACTCTCCCCCAGCCGGCGGCGGCGCGGATCCTGGAAACGTGCGGGCGGTCGATGTATCGCCTGTCCGGCGAAATCGCAAAGACAGCGGCCTACGCGGCGGCGGCCGGCCGCTCGGAAGTGACCGTGGACGACGTGGACGCCACCGTGACCCGCACCGACGAGGACGACGCGTTCCGCCTGACCAACTGCGTCCTGGAGGGAAACATTCCGGCGGCGCTGGACGCGCTGGCGGTGAAGATGCGCAAGCGTGAGGAGCCTTACGTCGTTCTCGCGCAGATCACGCGGGTCTTCTGCGATCTCGCGGCCGCCGCGCACGCCCGTGAGGACGGGCTGAACGCCGCGGAATTCGCCCGCCGGATGAAAATGCACACGTACCGTGCGGGGCTGTATTTTTCCGCCGCCCAGACCCACCCCGTCGACTATTTCGACCGCGCCGTGGCCCGCTGCGCCGAAGCCGACCGCAAAATGAAGTCCACCCCTCTCGGGTACGCGCTGATTGAGCGGCTGATCTGCGGTTGAGGCAAAAGCGGGTGCGCGCAGACCCAACGCCATGGAGGAAACCAATGATAAAGCTGAACATCCCTGTTCTCGTAGAGGGAAAGTATGACAAAATCAAAGTAAAATCGGTTGTCGAAGCGACGGTGCTGTCAACGGACGGCTTCGGGATCTTCAACAACGCGGAGAAACGTGCGCTGATCCGGCGTCTGGGGAAGGACGGGGTCATTCTGCTCTCGGACAGCGACGGCGGAGGACAGCTGATTCGTTCGCACCTGCGCGGTATGCTGAGCGGGATTCCGGTCTACGACCTGTACGTTCCCCAGATTGCGGGCAAGGAGCGGCGCAAGGCCGCGCCGTCGAAGGCGGGGTTCCTTGGCGTCGAGGGAATTCCGGCGGACCTTCTGCGAAACGTCTTCGAGAAATTCGCGGCGGCGCACCCGGAGCTCTGCGGCGGCGAAGCATCGCCGTCCCCTGTCCCACCGCTGACCGCCGCGCGGCTCTACACGCTCGGTCTGACCGGCCGCCCCGATTCCGCCGCCCTCCGTGACGCCGTCTGCGGCCGCCTCGGACTTCCCTCCGGCATGTCTGCCAAAGCATTCCTCGAAGCGGTGAATCTGCTCTCCTGCAGTGAGGAGATGCTCTTGGAATAGGGAAAGCGGGGGAGGGAGCTTTTTCCAAAAGTCCCCTCCCCCATAAAATTTGTTCCTTAAAGTTCCTGTAAAAACGATATCAAACCTTGAGGTTTTGCTTGACAAGAGAGGAAAGTTGTGCTATCATGTCACCGAAATCAAAATTTTCATTATGAAAAAAACAGGTGATCGAATGAAAAGCAAACGAATTGTTACGCTTCTTCTCGCGCTGCTGATGACGGCGGGAACGCTTCTCGCCTGCGCGGAAGACCCCGTGGAAACGGAAACCGGAACCCATTCCGCGGACACGCCCGCTGTGGATGCCGCCCCTGCGGAAACCGAAGCGGAGACCATCGACGAGAACGTCGACGAAAACGGCTACCTTCTGGATGACCTTCCGGACGACCTTGATTTCGGCGGCCAGACCATCAACCTCCTCTACTGGAGCGACGTCGAAAACCAGGAGTTTGAAGCCGACGAATTCACCGGCGAAATCGTCAACGACGCCATTTACCAACGCAACCTCAACGTAGAGGACGACCTCAACGTCTCCTACAACTGGATCGGCACCCCCGGCAACGGCAGCAACATCGACGCCTACGTCGCCAAGGTCCGCGAAAGCCACTCCGCCGGTGACCGCGCGTACGATATTTACGCCTCCTACAGCCGCACCATCGCGGCCAGCGTCATCAACGGCTTTACCACCAACCTTGAAACCGCGCCCTATCTGGACTACGACAAGCCGTGGTGGCCGGACAACCTTCTCGCGGAATCCACCATCAACAACCGCCTGTACTTTGTCTCCGGCGATATCTCGACAAACGTGCTGCACATGATGTACTGCGTGTACTACAACAAGCAGCTTCTTGAGGACTATCAGCTTGAGGATCCGACCGATCTGGTCTTTGAAAACCAATGGACGCTCGACAAGCTCGTCGAAATGACAACCGACGCCTACGTCGACCTCAACGGCAACGCCAAAAAGGACGTCGCGGACCAGTTCGGCTTCACCATCGTCAACTATCACAACGACGCGTTCTACACCGGCTCCGACCTGAAGCTCGTGGAAAAAGACCCGGAGAAGGTGCTGATAATCTCGCCGGACTTCTACAGCGAAAAGTCGGTCGGCATCATTGAAAAGCTCGGCCCGTGGGAAGTTTCCAACGACGTCTACCAGGCGAACGACTACGAAACGCCCTTCACGGAAGGACGCGCGCTGTTCAACATCAACCGTGCGCATTACGCGTCCAAGGCGCTGCGCGACTCTGAGCTGACCTACGGCATCGTTCCGGTTCCGAAGTACGATGAGGCACAGGCGGAATTCCGGACCGTCATGGGCAACCCGGTAACGCTGTACGCAATCGCGCTCAACTGCGAATACAAGGACGTGTGCTGCGCGGTTCTCGAATGCATGGCGTCGAACGGCTACCGCCTGACAACGCCCGCGATTTTCGAGAACAATATGAAGAAGAAATACTCCGTTGACGACATCAACGCACAGATGTACGACATCGTGCGCGAGTCGGTCAGCTTCGAGCTGGGACGCTTCTTCAACAAGTACCTCTCCAACATCACAGACCTGTTCTTCGCAGCGGTCGAAAGCAACAGCCAGACGTGGGCCTCCACCTCGGCAAGATACCAGAAGCCTCTGACCAAGAACATTGAAAAAATTGTGGAAAGCATCCTCGAAAACGAACAGAATCTGGAGTAAGGGGCGATGTGCGGGGGAAACTTTTCCTAAAAAAAGCTTTCCTCCGCACCCCCTTCCAAAAACTTCCGATGGATAGAAGAACAGGGTGCCGTGCAGATTTTTTGCCTGATCTGCACGGCACCCTGTTTCTTTTTTGAAAGTTTTGGCGGAGAGGCTCGGGGAGGTGCTTTTTCGGGAAAGCGCCTCCCCGATTTTTCCCCAAAAAGAGCAAAAAAGTCTGTAAGATAAAGAAAAAACGTTTTTTTTCTTTTCTTTTTGTGGATTTTACATAAAGTCCTACGATTTTTAAACTTTGTTTTTAGATTGAACGGCTGTTGAATTTTTCTTGAACTTTGTGTATAATTTTATTATAATTTTTTATAATACACCTTTTTGCTTCATTCATGGAAGGCTGGGTATCTTTGTATGAAACTGCTCGAGGAAAGAATCCTGAAAGACGGGAAAATCGGCGAGGGCAACGTCCTCAAGGTCGACTGTTTCCTGAACCATCAGATTGACGTCCCCTTTCTCTCCCGTCTCGGTGAGGAATTCTATCGCCTGTACCGGGACCAGAACATTACCAAAATCCTTACCATCGAAGCCTCCGGCATCGGAATCGCGTGTCTGACCGCCGCATACTTCGGCGTTCCGGTCGTCTTCGCCAAGAAAACCCCCACCAACAACATCTCCGGCGACGTCTATACCGCCGAGGTGTACAGCTATACCCACGAGCGCACCTACACCATCCGCCTTTCCCGTGAATTTCTCAGCCCCGACGACCGTGTCCTCATCATCGACGACTTCCTCGCCAAAGGAAGCGCGCTCATGGCCCTTCTGAAGCTCATCGACGACGCGGGTGCCGTTGCGGTGGGAGCCGGCATCGTTATCGAAAAGGCCTACCAGCCGGGCGGAGCCCTTCTGCGGGAACGCGGCCTGCGCATCGAATCCCTCGCCAAAATCGCTTCCATGAATGAAAACGGCATCACCTTCACAGACTAATTTTCCACGGTTTCAGCACCGGCCGCATGCCGGTATGAAATAGATTTTAAAAAAAAATACCATTGGAGGAACGAAAAAATGTTCAAGAAAATTGCCGCGGTTCTGATGGCGCTTCTCATGCTGTGTTCCATCACCGCACTGTTCACCGGATGTTCCGGAAGCGGTTCCGACGATTTCAAGGTGGGCATCATCCTGGTCGGCGATGAAACCGAAGGCTACACGAAGGCTCACATGGACGGCATCAAGGAAGCCGCAAAAAGCCTCGGCATTGCGGACAGCCAGATCGTCTGGAAGTATAAGATCGAAGAAACCTCCGCGTGCCTTGACGCCGCAACCGACCTTGTCGGCCAGGGCTGCACTCTCATCATTTCCAACAGCTACGGTCACCAGACCTACATGGTACAGGCCGCTGAGCAGTTCCCGGACGTTACCTTCGTCTCCATGACCGGCGACTTCGCCGCCATCAGCGGTCTTTCCAACTTCAAGAACGGCTTCACCAAGGTTTATGAATCCCGTTACGTCTCCGGTGTTGTAGCCGGCATGAAGGTTGCTGAGCTCCTCGCAGACGGCACCATCTCCCCCTCCACCACGCCCGAACACTTTGACGCGGACGGCAACGTAAAGATCGGTTACGTCGGCGCGTTCAACTACGCGGAAGTGGTTTCCGGCTACACGGCATTCTTCC
>JBJFGC010000004.1:0-1670 GCA_051892315.1 Eubacteriales bacterium | reverse complement strand
AACAAACATTTTTTGAAAAAACATAATAAAAATTTAACAATTTTATTGACAACCGCAGAAAAATATGGTATCATTGAGGCAACACAATCTATTTTTTGAACAATATCATTGATAAAAGGAGCATTTTGTTATGAAACTGACAAAGCTGTTGGCAGCTGTATGTACATCAGCGCTGACCATTGCACTTGCTGTCGTGGTATCGGCAGCGGATCCGGTCGTTTTCTGGGATTTCGGAAACGCGCATGACACAACCCTCTATAAAGAAGACGGAACCGTTGCGTTCGGCACCAACAACGTCATTGCCGTATTCGACGAGACCGATTCCACCCTCAAGGCAGATGTTACGGGCGGCGACCCTTATCTTCAGATCCCCAGCCGCGGTGAATTCCCGGCCGAAAACTGCTACATGAGAGTGAAGTATTACCTCTCCGGCATCACCGACTGGGCTACCTCCGTCTACTTTACCACAGATACCGTTTCCTGGTCGGAAACCGGCCACTACAAAGGCTTCTACGACGGCGACGACGACGAATGGTGCGAAATGACCTTCGTTATGACGGAATGCGACGCATGGGCCGGCACCATCAAGGACATCCGTCTCGACGTTTTTGACAATGCCTATGAAGGACAGCTCGCAAAAATCGCTTATGTAGCTGTTTTCGCTTCCGAGGAAGACGCGAATAACTTCAATTATGAAGAATATCGGAAGACCGCTCCCGTCCCGCAGGCAGAGAAAGCAGAAGAACCCGAAACCGAAACCGAAAGCGGCACGTATCTCACGCTGACGACCGTTAAGGATGCGGAAGTCATCGACGACGACACCACGCAGGATCTGGGCGGCTCCGGCAATCCGATCCAGATTATGGACGCTTACGGCTGCGGTTACTCCTCTCTCGGCGACATGGTTGTCTTCAATGACGTAGACTTCGGCGCAAACGGCGCGTCTTCCGCCCGCATGCACTTCGGCTACGGCGCAGACGACGGCACCGTCACCACCCTTGCATTCTACATCGACAATCCCGACGGAACTCCCGCTCTGGAAACCGAAGTCGGCTTCACCGGCGGCTGGGACATCACCTCCTCCGGCTGGGTTGATCTCGACCTCGCCGTTCCGGCCGGCATCCATACCATCTATATGGAATTCACCAACGAAAAGTCCGGTTCCCTCTCTGAGCTGACCTTCGTTGAAGCGGCACCCGCTCCGGCGGAAGAAGCTCCTGTGGAAGAAGCTCCGGCAGAAGAAACTCCTGCGGAACCCGCTCCCGCTGAGGAACCCGCCGCAGAAGAAGCGCCGGTTGTCACGGAAGCTCCCGCTGCGGAAACCGCAACCGCACCGGTGGAAGAAGTCCAGGAAGCTGCACAGACCTTCGACTTCGGCGTTCTCGCAGCCGTTGCAGCCATCGTATCGGCAGCAGGCTACGCGCTCGCAAAGAAGAAATAAGACCAAAGCTATTCAAATGCAAAACCGGCATGGAACATCCATGCCGGTTTTTTTGAGTCCATCCGAGAACGGACACGGTCTTGCAGTTTCTGTGAAAAACTCCCCTGCAGTTTCGGCAAAAACCTCGCAGCAGCAAGAAAAAGCGATGTACTTTTGTACATCGCCATTTTCCATAAGCGGATTACGGGGCTCGGACCCGCCACCTCAACCTTGGCAAGGTTGCGCTCTA
>JBJFGC010000003.1:0-1686 GCA_051892315.1 Eubacteriales bacterium | reverse complement strand
CCGTTGCGAACAATAACCGGAAAGGAAGAAGGAGATAATCCATGAACCTGTTTTCTTCCAAATCAAAAAACCTCAGCTCCGGCAAAAAAACCAAAATGCGTTTATCTGCCGACAGCCCATTCTCGATCAAAGAGACATATAACTCTATCCGTACAAAGCTGATGTTCACCGGCAAGGGAGAATCCTGCCCGACGTTCGTGGTAACCAGCTCCCTTGCGGGCGACGGTAAAACCACCACCGCCGTCAGCCTGGCAGTGTCGATCGCCGCCGCGGAACAGCGCGTTCTGTTGATCGATGCGGATATGCGTAAGCCGTCGATCCATCGCTACTTTAATATGGAATATTCCGACGGTCTGAGCGAATTCCTCGCGGGCTTGACGGATCAGCCGAATCTCCGCCATGCGGAGACGGATGGTGTTACCGTGCTGACCGCCGGTCAGGTTCCGCCCAATCCCGCGGAGCTGCTCGGCTCCAAGCAGTTTAATGTCCTGCTTGAAAAAATGCGTGAGTGCTTTGATTATATCATTATTGATACTCCGCCGGTCAATATCGTGACGGATGCCACCGTCTTCGCAAGCAGCATCACCGGCTATGTCTTTGTTGTTCAGAGCGGAAAGAATCAACGCCGTGACTTGCAGGATGGCATTCGTCAAATCGAAGAGATGAACGGCAATATCGTCGGTCTGGTTCTCAACGATCCCGAAAACAAGGCGGAAAGACACTATTCCTACCGCTATAACAAATATTATCGTTACGGAAAATATAAATATTACGGAGAAGGAAGTTCAAGTCAAAGAAAATAATCTTGCAAAGGGAGGTGCTGCGAATGAACATTGATTTTCACGCACATATTCTGCCCGCTGCCGACCACGGCAGCGATGGACTGCAAACCTCTCTGCGTCAGCTCGAGATGGCAGAAGCCGCAAGAATTGACCTGATCGCCGCAACGCCGCATTTCTATCCCCGCCGCGAGGAGCTGCATACTTTTTTGGCGCGGAGAGAACGCGCCGCTTCCGAGCTTCGCAATGCGATGGGTTCACGCCGTTTCGAATTGCGCGTCGGCGCGGAGGTGCAGTTGTGCAAAAACCTCCATCGAATGAAAGGGCTGGAGGCCCTGTGTTTGGAGGGTACCAATATCCTTCTGCTGGAGCTGCCGCCCGATTTTTCCATCCGTGCGTATGAATCCACCCTGGACTCCCTGATGTACGGCTCGAAATTGACCGTTGTTCTGGCACATATCGACCGCTACCACAGCAATGTTGTCGAGTTCCTTCTGAATCTCGGCTTCTTGGCACAGCTCAATGCCGAGTCCTTCTGCCATATGCTTTCCAAGAAGCGTTCCCTGTATTGGTCAACGCTCGACAGCATCGTCGCACTGGGCAGTGATATTCACGGTACTGCCAAAGGCTACAGCGACTTTTTGCAGGCGAAAAGACGTCTCGGCTCGGACTATTCCGCCATTATGCACCGCACTGAGGCTCTGCTCAAGACGAAATAATGCATTTGCACCCCGACATTGTCGGGGTGTTTTCCGTAAAGTTAAAAATCGGAGGTTTTTAAGTTGGCAAAGGAAAAAACCGGAGATATAAGCTATCCGAATCAAAAAATAATAGTATCCCCTCTGGAAGAGCTGATGAAAAAATCATATATTGACTATGCAATGTCCGTTATAGTGGGACGTGCCCT
>JBJFGC010000002.1:0-6415 GCA_051892315.1 Eubacteriales bacterium | reverse complement strand
ATCGCATTCGGGCTTGAAGTTCCGGGTGACGGCGGTACGAATTCCGGCCTGACGTCTTGCGGCGGCTTTTTCCTCGCTTTCCGCAGCCTCAATAAGGCGAAGATCGTTGACCGACACACGCATTTTGATGGCTCCCATGCTGACGCTGACGTTGCCGCTTTTATCAGGATTTTCCAGAACCATCCCCTGCGTGCCGAGGGTCTTGTGCACCACGCGGTCGCCTTTTTTCAGCTCGCGCGGCAGGACGTAATCGTCGTCTTCCGGTTCGTCGGCGACGGGGTTGAGGTTGTTTTCGTAGTCGCGTACCCGCTGACGGACGGTTTTTTTCGCTTCCGCCAACTTTTCACCGAGGCGCTCGGAATCCCGCTGCTTTTTGACCTCCTCCAGCTGATTGAACACATAGTCACTTGTCGCACGGGCGCCTGAGAGAAGCTCTTCCGCTTTTTTGCGCATTGTCTCCGCTTCTTTTTCCGCGCCGGCCAGCTTCTTCTGCAGCTCCGCCTCCGCCTTTTTCCGATATTCATCAAATTCGCGGGACGCTTTTTCCGCCGCCGTTTTTTCGGCCTCAAGTTCGCTGCGGGTCTTTTCGAGTTTTTCGATGACCGCTTCAAAATTACGGGAGCCGGTGTCGACAAACTGACCGGCACGCTTTACAATCACCGGAGACAGGCCGAGCTTTTCGGAAATCGCAAACGCGTTCGACTTGCCGGGCGTACCGACGACGAGACGATACGTCGGGCGGAGCGTGTTGACGTCGAATTCGCAGGACGCGTTGGTAACGCCCTCGGTTTCAATGGCGTACGCTTTGAGTTCGGCGTAGTGCGTCGTCGCCGCACAAAGCGTACCGGTGATGCGGGTTTCTTCCAGAATCGCCATAGCGAGCGCGGCGCCTTCGACCGGGTCGGTTCCCGCGCCAAGTTCGTCGAACAGAACGAGCGAATTCTCCGTCATGTGGTCAATGATGGAGACAATGCCCTTCATGTGGGACGAGAAGGTCGACAGCGACTGTTCGATGCTCTGCTCATCGCCGATATCGGAGAAAATTTCGTCAAACACCCCAACGGACGAGGTGTCTTCCGCCGGAATGTGAAGACCGGCCTGGGTCATCAGGGCCATCAGACCGAGCGTTTTGAGCGTGACCGTTTTCCCGCCGGTGTTCGGACCGGTGATGACGAGCATTTTGTAGTCCCGTCCGAGCGACACCGTAATCGGCACGACCGTTTTCGGGTCGAGGAGAGGATGACGCGCACGGTACAGCTCGATGGTCTTCTTCTCGGAAATCTGTGCCGGGGAAGCGTCCATTTTATAGGACAGCGAAGCGCAGGCGAAAATGAAGGCGAGTTCCGTAATGTTGAGGTAGTCGAGAACAATAGCGTCACCCGAAACGGCAACACCGGAGGACAGGTCACGGAGAATGCGTTCGATTTCGTGCGCCTCCTTGCTTTCCAGCTCCCGCAGTTCGTTGTTCGCCTCCACGACGTTCATCGGCTCGATAAACAGCGTCGCGCCGGACTGGGAGGTATCGTGAATCAGGCCCTTGACCTCGCCGCGGTATTCGGCCTTGACCGGGATAACGAAACGTCCCCCTCGGGTGGTAACGATGTTTTCCTGCAGGAATTTGGACTGTCCGGAAACGTATTTCTGGAGCATATCCTTAATCTTATTGTTGGTATTGCGGATCTTGCGGCGGATCTCCCCAAGCTCCGGGCTGGCCTCGTCCGCGACAAAGTCATCCGCGATGATGGAACGGCTGATTTTTTCCTCAAGATGACGGTTCGGCTGGAGACGTTCAAAAATTTCAGCGAGGATAGTGTCCGGCGTTTTGTCGCTCCGGACATAATCCAGCAGACCGCGCGCGGTACGGAGGACGGCGGCACAGTCGAGAAGCTCCCGCAGCGACAGGATGGCGTCCTTCTGTGCCCGTTCAATGGTTTCCCGAATGTCCTTTACATGGCCGAACGAGGGAGTACCCTTCAATCCGACCAGGGTTTTGGCATCGGTGGTTTTCTGCTGCATGATACGGACCTTTTCGATGTCCGAGGACGGCACGAGACGGAGGGCCATCTCGGCAGCGCCCTCGGTCTCCGCGAGTCCGGCAAGCTGCTCGAGAATTTTATTGAATTCAAGTGTAATCAGTGCTTTGCTGTTCATTTTTTCTTTTGACCTCTGCTCTGTAATTCACGGTTCCGCGGGGCAGATCAACAGCCGCGTGATTTTTTTCACCCGTAAAGTGATCCTGCGTCGCGGAACAAGTTATTGATCGTTGATAAAAAGAAGGATACAGAAACAACGTTGTTTCCCAAAATTTTCAAAATTTTATTGAATCGGATAAAGCAGATGGCTGTCTCAACGACCGGATCGTCGCCCATGTACATCTCGCGGCGGCACCGTTCCAGCTCGTGGAAGCGTCCGATGCCAATCTTTTTACAGCCGGATTTTCTTATAATATTCCAGCGATGAGAACCCGTGCTCGAGGTGGTTCAGAAGATACCGCTCGCAGATAACGGAAAACAGGGACAGCTCCTGTTTATCCAGCGTGAACGACAGGAATTTTTTCGTTCCGGCGGCCTCGATGTACCGCAGGGCGCACAGCACCGGATACGACAGCCGGATGAAAATTTTTGCCGATGTGTCCGCGAGAAATTCCGGATCGTTCTCCACCAGCGTCCGGCACTTTCTGCACAGAATCCGCCCGTTCATAACGTCCAGACTGTACTCCGCTTCCTCGTCGCAGCCGCAGACCCCGCAGCCGGACAAGTCAGGCATAAACCCTCCCTGCACCGCCGCACGGAACTCAAACGCTCCCCGAATCTGCTCCAGCGGGATTTTATCCCGGTTCGCAATGGCGTACAGCGTGTTGAGCGTCAGGGACAAGAGGTCCGGATCCTCGACGTTTTCCAGCGCGAAATCTCTTGCCACGTCACAGACGTAATTGGCAAGCGCCAGTTTCTCCACATCGTAGCGGATGTTCATAAAGCATTCGATGAAATAGGTATCGCGGATGTACCAGTAATTTCCTCTCCTGTGAAGCAGGAACGTACTGTACGAAAAGAGCTGGGCCGACGCCGCGTGACGGTTGCGCATACTGCCGATTCCCTTCCCGGTAATCGTGATCCGTCCGTATTTCGCGGTCAGAAGCGTGATGACCTTGTCCGCTTCTCCGGTGGTGACCGCCTGAATCACCAGACCGTCTACTTCAATGTCTTCCGGCATATTGTTACGTCAGATCTTCCGGCTTGAAGCCGAAGTTGTTCAGGCTGAACGTATCGTCGCGCCACTTTTCCTTAACCTTGACCCACAGATTGAGATAAACCTTGACCCCGAAGAACGCTTCCATATCTTCTCTCGCATAGGAACCGATTTTCTTCAGCGTCTCGCCGTTTTTCCCGACGATGATTCCCTTGTGCGACTGCTTTTCGCAGTAGATTTCCGCACGGATACGGATCATGCGCTCGTCTTCGGTAAACTCCTCGATCACCACGGCGGTCCCGTGAGGGATTTCGTCGGAGAGGGTGCGCAGAATCTTTTCCCGGATGATTTCCGCTGCGATCTGCCGCTCCGGCTGGTCGGTCAGGCTGTCCTCGTCGAACATCCAGTCGCTTTCGTAGAGGAAACGGGAAGCCTCGTCCAGAACGTCTTCCACGTTCTTTCCGGTTTCGGCGCAGGTCGGAACCACCGCATCAAAATCGTGCAGCGCGGCGTATCCGGTGATGGTTTCCGCGAGCGTTTCCCGATGGATTAAATCAATCTTATTGAGGACGAGAATGGACGGAAGTCCGGCTTTCCGGATCTGACCGATGAGGTTTTTCTCAATTTCTCCGGCCGGATGACCGGCATCGGCAATCAGAATCACCGCGTCGGCGGAGCCCACCGAAGAACGTACGGTTTTCATCATATATTCGCCGAGTTTGTTTTTCGCCTTATGCACGCCGGGGGTGTCGAGAAAGACGAACTGATCCTCTCCTTTGGTGAGGATGCCGGCAATGCGGTTTCTGGTGGTCTGAGGTTTGGAGGATACGATGGCCACCTTTTCGCCGAGAAGATGGTTCATCAAGGTGCTTTTGCCGACGTTCGGCCGCCCGACGATGGCGATAAAAGCGGTTCTTGTCATGTTTTTTTCTCCGTTTCTTTGTCGTTATCGTTCCAGTCCGATGAATTTCATAATAACACGCTGATGCGCGCGCATTTCTTCGTCCTCCGCCTCGGAGTTCACGTGGTCATAGCCAAGAAGGTGCAGCATCGAATGGACGGTGAGAAATGCGCATTCCCTCTCATAGCTGTGTCCGAATTCGACGGCCTGCTCCGCCGCCTTCTCCAGCGACAGGACGATGTCCCCCAGTTCGCAGGCCATACCGGGTTCGGGGAGGTCGCCGTTTCGCATATCGTACATCGGGAAGGACAGAACGTCCGTCGGGCGGTCGATGCCGCGGAACTCCCGATTCTTTTCGCGGATTCCCTCGTTATCCGTAAAGGTGACGGAAAGGAGAATGTCGCGTTCGAAATGTTCACACTCAAGCGTGCCGCGGACGGCTTTTTCGATGAGGGCGTGCAGCTTCCGTCCGGCGGCATACCGATACTGCTCGTTGGCCCAATAAATTTTTATGCGCGGACGGCGGCGGACAAGGATTTTAATCTTTTTCATTTTTTCTTCCCGCGGGACGGTAACGTTCCTTTTCGTGCCGTTCCGCTTCCTTTATTTTTCTTTCACGATCGTATTTATCATAAGCGAGGATAATCTTCTGCACAAGGCGGTGGCGGACCACGTCACGTTCCGTGAATTCATGGACGGCAATGCCGTCGATGCCGCGCAGAATCTGCATAGCAACGGCCAGTCCGCTCTTTTTCCCGTACGGCAGGTCAGTCTGGGTCGGGTCTCCGGTAACCACCGCACGGGAGCCGCTGCCGAGTCGGGTCAGGAACATTTTCATCTGTTCCGGTGTGGTATTCTGCGCTTCGTCCAGAATAATGAACGAGTCGTCGAGCGTACGTCCGCGCATATACGCGAGCGGTGCAATTTCGATGGTCATTTTTTCGATCATCTTCGCGCAGGATTCCGCGCCGAGCATTTCATACAGAGCGTCGTAGAGAGGGCGCAGGTAAGGGTCAATTTTGCTCTGCAGGTCGCCGGGGAGAAAACCGAGGCGTTCCCCCGCTTCCACCGCCGGACGGGTCAGGATGATCCGGCTGACCTCGTGGGCACGCAGAGCCTTGACCGCTGAGGCGACTGCAAGGTAAGTCTTCCCCGTTCCGGCAGGTCCGACGCCGAGGACGACCGTGTTTTTCTGAATGGCTTCAATATATTTCCGCTGACCCACGGTTTTTGCCTTGACCGGCTTCCCTTTGGCGGTAACGAAAAAGCTGTTGTCGTCAAATTCCGCAAGCTCCGCCAGACGTCCTTCCCGGACCATGCCGATGACGTAGTCGACGCTCTGATCGGTCGGTTCCTCGCCGAAGGAAACAATGCGTCTGAGGTAGGACAGAACGTCCGCCGTCATGGCGACGTTTTCCGCCGTCTCCCCCTCGGCAACAATGGTATCGCCGTCATCGGCCTGATTCTGAATGTTGTAGATGCGGACGGAAAACTCGCTTTCAAGACGTGAGACATTTTTATCGTAGCTTCCGAAAATCCGGGAGGTTACGTCGGATGATGGGGTCGTGATTTTTTTCTGGAACATAAATTCTTTCTTACTCCGTTATGGTTTCTTCCATGAGAAATGGTTCATTGAAAATTCGGGCCGGTCACGGTTCCCCCGCTTCCCATGCCGTAAATTCTTCGCTCCGGCCGATGTCGCGGCGCAGGTACAGCAGGCCGTCAATCCGGTAAACACCCTCCGTGAAACCGGCGTCGATGTTTTTCGAGAGCAGCTCCGCGTCGGCCGTTGCCGCCCGAATCTGTTCCGTCAGTGCTGTCATTGCCTCCTCCGCAGCATCCCGGACGGGAATGTCACAGCTTACGGTATCGTATTCGCGGTAGGTTGTTTTTTCAATCCAAACCGGAAGAGCGCACAGTCCGAGTGGACATAACTGTTCGATCGTATCTATTTTATCATAATTCGTGTACAAAGTTCCACAGTTTACAAAAAGATTTACGGTTTTTTTGAAAAATTTTATGCTTTTTTGGGTTGTTTCGCGTCCGGTGTACGCTTTTTCCTCCCGTTTGGTCTGAATTTCCACGGAAATCGGACACGCCGTCCGGCAGATAACCTCACCGGATGCGTATTCGTACCGCACACTGCCGTCCTTCTGCTCGATCACGCCGGAAATCAGGACCTGTCCCTTTCGCACCAGCTCCCCTGCCCTGACACAGGCCTGCCCTTCAAAAACATTGACTTCTTCCACGATCCCGTCCTCTCCGGCGATGACGTTGGCATAGGTATTCTCCTGCGGACGAATCCGTTCGTCCTTCCAAAGCTCC
>JBJFGC010000001.1:0-6437 GCA_051892315.1 Eubacteriales bacterium | reverse complement strand
GATAAGGACGGCGCTTCCGACCGTGCAGAGCTGATGCTTTGTACCCCGTATGAATACAAAAAAATTTGCCGGAAGTACGAAAAGGTCTGTGTGCCGGAGCTGAAGTCCAACTTCACTCTGGAGGAAATCCGTGAAATCATGGACATCTTCGGGGATCACCTCGACCGCACTTGCTTTATTGCGTTCAACATCGCCAACCTTGACCATGTGAAAACCGTCCGGCCCGAGCAGACCTGTCAGTTCCTTTCCGGAAAATGGGATGACAGCTATCCGGAAATGCTCGCTGCGCGCGGCATGGGTCTCGATATCTACTTCCCGGAGCTTACGGCCGAACGAATCCAGGCCTGCCATGCCCATGGCATCGAAGTCAACGCCTGGACCGTCGACAATCCGGAGGACGCCAAGCGCCTGATCGCCTGGGGAATTGACTACATTACAACGAATATTCTGGAGTGAAGTTTTGGGGGAGGATGCTTTTGAAAAAGCTTCCTTCTGTCCTTCAAAAAAGCTCTCAATAAAAAATAGAACAGAGACAGAGAAAATGCAGGTCGATTTTCTCTGTCTCTGTTGTTTTCAAGGGGAGGGACTTTTTAAAGAGCCTTCTCCGGTTTTTTCGTTCCCTCGTACTCGTCCGCTGTGTCAAACTGACTGCCCCAGAGACGGGCATAGAAGCCGCCGCGGGCGAGAAGCTCGTCGTGCGTGCCGGATTCGATGATGCGGCCGGCCTTCATGACCAGAATTGTGTCAGCTTCACGGATGGTTGAGAGACGATGCGCAACGATAAAACTCGTACGGCCCCGCATGAGGGTCTGGAACGCCTGCTGAATTTTCAGCTCGGTCCGTGTGTCAATCGAGGATGTCGCTTCGTCGAGAATCAGCATCGGGGGGATTTTCAGCATCACGCGCGCGATGCACAGAAGCTGCCGCTGCCCGGCCGACAGCGCGCCGCCCTCATCGTCAATCACCGTGTCGTACCCCTGCGGCAGACGTCGGATAAAGCTGTGCGCGTGCGCGGCGCGGGCAGCCGCTTCGATTTCCGCGTCTGTTGCTTCCCGCCCCATAAGGATATTGTCGCGTACGGTTCCGTGCATCAGCCATGTGTCCTGCAGGACCATGCCATAAGAGGCGCGGAGGGACTTTCGTGTGACGCTTTGAATGTTCTTTCCGTCGACTGCGATTTCTCCGCCGTTGACGTCGTAGAAACGCATCAGAAGATTGATAATGGTCGTCTTACCGCAGCCGGTCGGACCAACAATCGCAATTCGCTGCCCGGGCTTGGCGTGAAGATTCAGGTCACAGATCAGTTCACGATCGGGTGTGTAGGAGAAGTCCACATGCTCCAGTGTCACGTTTCCTTTCACATCGTTCAGGACATGCGCGTTTTCCGCGTCCGGCACGCAGCGCGGCTCGTCGATCAGTTCAAAGATTCGCCCTGCACATGCCAGCGCATTTTGGAATTCGGTCACAACACCGGAGATTTCGTTAAACGGCTTCGTGTACTGGTTCGCGTACGAAAGAAAACTTGTCAGGCCTCCTACTGTCATCGTGCCTGCCGTAACGGCCAGCGCCCCGGTGAGGCAGACAGCCGCGTAGACCATGTTGTTGACAAAACGGGTGGCCGGATTGGTGATGGACGAGAAGAAAATCGCGCGGAGGGAACAGCTTTTCAGTCGGTCGTTGATTTCGTCAAAGGCCGCGAGGGTCTCATCTTCGCGGGAAAACGCGCGGATGACCGCCTGACCGCTGACCGTTTCGTTGATGAACGCGGTCAGTTCACCGTTGGTTTCCGAACGAATCCGGAACATTGCAAACGTCTTTTTCGCAATGAACGATGCCACAAACAACGAGAGAGGCGTCAGCACGACTACAATTACCGTAATCAGCGGGTGAATCATGAGCATAAAGATGAGCGTACAGAGAATGGTCATGACGCCGGAGAAAAGCTGAGTAAAACCAAGCAAAAGACCGTCCGCAAACTGATCGACGTCGGAAATAACGCGGCTGACCGTCCCGCCGTGCGGATGCGTGTCGATGTAGGAGAGGGGCAGAGCTGTAATGGTCGCAAACGCGTCATGGCGCACATCGCAGACGACGGAATAGGTGATTTTGTTGTTCACAGTATTCATGATCCACTGGAACACGCCGCACGCAAACGCGCAGAATGCAATTTTTATCAGATTTTCCGTGATGACGTCGAAGTCCACATGGCCCGCTCCCAGCATACCGTCAATGGCGCGTCCGCAGAGAATCGGGATGTACAGCGTAAAGATGACCACCGCTGCCGCTAAAAGAACGGGCAGCAGCAGCAGAACCGTGTATTTTTTCAGATAAGCGCCGAGACGCTGCCAGGTTTTCCGGTTGACCGAGTTCTTTTGTTTTTCTGCCATGTCTCACGCCTCCTTTTTGTACTGGGACTCATAAATTTCACGATAGACGGCACACGTTTCGAGAAGTGTCTCATGGGTACCGACACCAACGAGACGGCCGTCGTCCAGAACGAGAATCTGGTCCGCGTCACGAATGGACGATGTACGCTGCGAGACAATGAGCGTTGTCGGATGTTCCGGAAGACTCCGGATGGCTTTTCGCAGCGCCGCATCGGTCGCAAAGTCAAGTGCGGATGCACTGTCGTCAAGAATCAGAATTTCCGGTTTGCGTACGAGTGCGCGGGCAATGGTGAGCCGCTGCCGCTGCCCGCCGGAGAAGTTGCGTCCTCCCTGCTCAACCACGGAATCGAGACCGTTTTCCTTGGACGCCACCACATCGGCACCCTGCGCAAACGCCACGGCTTCGGCCATGTCCGCATCGGTAGCATCGTTTTTGCCGAAGATCAGGTTGCTGCGGATGGACCCCTTGAACAGCAGGGCTTTCTGGAGGACATAGCCAACCTTATCACGCAGCTTGTCTGCCGGATAATCGCGTACGTTCACGCCGTCGACGAGGACCTCCCCCTCCGTGGCGTCGTAAAAGCGCGGAATCAGGGAAACGAGTGTGGTTTTTCCGCAGCCGGTTCCGCCAATGATGCCGACGGTCTGCCCGCGTTCGATGCGGAAGGTAACGTCAGACAGTGCCGGATCGCTGCCTTCGGTGTACTTTACGGAAACCGAACGAAATTCAATCACCGGTGCAGCGGCATTTTCTTCCGGCACAGCGGCAGGGAAGGTCATTTCCGGTTCCGTACGGAGGATGGCGTCAATGCGCTGCATACAGGTAATGGCTTTGGTGATGCTGATGATGAGGTTTGCAAACTTGACGAGCTCCACGAGAATCTGGGACATATAATTGTAGAGCGCGACCACCTCACCGGTGAGAAGGGTACCGGCCATGACCTGACGTCCGCCCGTTTGAAGCAGAGCGATGATGCCGAGGTTGAGAATAACAAACGTCATGGGATTCATAAGCGCGGAAATCCGTCCCGCGAACAGTTGGCGCTGCATGAGCGTACGGTTGTGCTGCTCAAAGGATTCGCTTTCGCTGTCCTCCATACCGAAGGCACGGATCACGCGTGCACCGGAGAGACTTTCCCGCGTGGCGCCGGTCAGTGCGTCCAGCTCGGACTGGACTTTTTTATAGGCCGGAACCGAGCCGAGGAGAATACTGAATACCACGATGGAAAGAACAGCAATGACAAGGAGGAAAATCAGCGCGGCTTTGGCGTTCAGCGTGAACGCCATGATCATTGCACCAAACACGACAAACGGAGAGCGAAGGAGCAGACGCAGCGCTAAGTTGATGCCGTTCTGTACCTGATTGACGTCACCGGTCAGGCGGGTGATGAGCGTAGAAAGACCGGCCCGGTCGAGATCGGAGAACGAGAGCTTCTGGATGTGTTCAAACAGGGCGCGCCGGATGCTGCAGGAGGTGCCGACGGCCGCACGGGCCGCAAAATATTGGGCGGTGATGGAGCAGACCAGCCCAATGATGCCAAGCGCGACGAGAAGGAGAGAACGATGCAGCATATACGTTCGGTCGCCCGCCGCAATGCCGTTATCGATGATATCGGCAACAACCAGCGGGACAAACAGTTCGAACATGGCTTCCAGCAGCTTGAACAGCGGACCGAGAACGGCCTCAAGCGTGTAGGATTTGAGATATTTGAACAGGTTTTTCAAAAGAAAAGGCCCAATCCTTTCCTGGGACCGTGAAATTTGACAAAAAAATAATGATTGATTTGTTGTTTTTGCTAATTCCAATCCCATGAAAAATAAGATATAATTTCATCGGAATTATTATATCATAATCCTATGAAAACTGCAAGGGAGAATAAAATGTATCATATCAAAAAACTTGCGTATGAACTTGAAATTGACGGCGGAAAAATCAACGTCATTCTTGACGGATGTGCGGTTGCCGGTCTGGACGTTCGTTCGGCGGTTCATCAGACCGGAGAGGACCTGAAAACCATCCGTGACGAAGAACCGACGGTTCCTGAGCTTGTCGGCACGAAAGAAGAAAACGGTACGATCTGCTTTACGTGGAAGAACAAAAGCTCGCTCTGGGAAGAAAAGACCTACACCCTCGAATGCACGCCGCTTCGTTTTCTTTATAAAGTGAGCGTCCGGGGCCGCGGAAAGGTCGATGGTGTGGATTATTTCACCGGGAACGCCGCTGAACCGGGACATGGCAGCGATTACGAATTTCAGTGGGGCTTCAACCCGTGTATTTCGTGGTACAATCAGGAGGACTACTATTTCAAGGCCTCCGAAAAATGCTACCGCTGGTCGGTGCTGATGGTGCCGCCCATGTTTTGCTATGCGTTCCGTTGCGAAGGACTGGCCCGTCAGCTTGCCCTCGGTCTGGCGGCCGAACGGGGAGAGCATAATTTCAACTCGTTCACCTACCATCCTGTTCCGTCGCACAACTGGCACAGCACCTTCTACCTTTCCACCGACCAGGACGGTCATACCGAGGTGGACGGCGAATGGACGGCCCCGCACATCGTCGGCTATGGTGCGGACGATGAATTTGACGCCATGAAGAAGTACAGCGAATATTATGTCGCGTCCGGCATCGCCAAGGTGAAAAAACAGGAGATTCCGCCGAAATTCTGGCACGGCCCCATCGCCTGCGGCTGGATTGAACAGTTCGCGCGGTATTACGACAAAAAGATTGGTCCGGTGGATCTCGCATGTGAGGAAATTTACGAGGACTATGTCAAACGGCTGCACGACGCCGGTCTGTATCCGCGCTGTCTCATCATTGATGACAAATGGCAGACCCACTATGCCATCGATATCGCCAACCCGGACAAATTCCCGGATATGCGCGCGTTTGTCGACCGCCGTCACGCCGAGGGGATTCACACCATGCTGTGGTTCAAGATTTTTGACCCCGACGGACTGGACTGCGACGAGGCATGCGTTACCACGGAACGCAGCGGCAAGCGGATCGATCCCTCGCATCCGTATTTTCTCAAGGTTCTCGATGACGCGCTGTACCGCATTTTCTCGTCGGACGAAGGATGCTATGACTGTGACGGCATCAAAATTGACTATGCTTTCCAGATTCCGATCGGCCGCGAAATGAAGACGTATTCCGGCAAATACGGCGTCGAACTGCTGTATGACTTCATGGAACACATCTATACTACCGCGAAGAAAATCAAGCCGTACGCGCTCATCAACTGCAGCCCGTGCCATCCGTATTTCGCGCACATCTGCGACCAGGGGAGACTGCATGACTACGACGGCTCCAACCGGTTCTGCGGCGAAGACCTCGAGTTCCGCGCGAAGATGTACCGCATCGCAATGCCGGGGACGCTGCTCGACACGGATAACGCCGGCTTCAATACCCGCCGGGACACCATGCGCTGGCTTCTGAAGCAGCCGCAGACGGGGGTTCCGGATCTGTACTGCGTCACTCCGCTGCCGTCCTTCGGATTTGACAAGGACGACCTGGAGGCACTCTCCACGGTCTGGAAGGAGTACACCGACCGGATTGACCGGATGTACGGGGAAGAGAAATAAACCAAAAATTGGTCCGCAACGCGGAACGGAGGACAACTTATGTACACAATGAATGGCTACATGGCCGGCTGCAACCTCGGTCACTGGATTTCCCAGTACGGCCGGCAGGGTGCGGAGCACTGGGATACCTACATTACGGAACCCGACTTCGCGCGCATGGCGGAGTGGGGCGTGGACCACGTCCGGCTGCCGGTGGACTACTTTCTTTTCGAGAACGACGACCATCCGGGCGTTTACCTCGAATCCGGACTGCGCTACATTGACAGCGCCATTGCGTGGGCGAAAAAATACGGTCTGAACGTCGTCCTCGACCTGCACCACGCACCCGGTTTCTTCTTCGGCAACGGCGAAAAAAACGACCTGTTCACCAACGCCGAAAGCAAGGCGCGTTACATCGCCATCTGGGAAAACTTTGCGCACCGTTACGCGTCAGAGGGGGAAAACCTCCGGTTTGAGCTGCTGAACGAACTG